>JBFHCW010000108.1:0-7264 GCA_041585035.1 Litorivivens sp. | reverse complement strand
CTCTTGATTATTCACTTCCAAAGTCCGGGGGCACTTCTTCTCTACCTCGCCCCACCCACGCCTCAAAATGCAGGAAATAGACAATAAAAACAAGCAGTTGCGCTGTTTGAGTATGTCTATTGCTATGAACTTCGTACGATTGAATTTTTGATTACTTTTTAACCAATTTCGTCCGGAAAACTATCAAAACAATGGCGACACACCAGATTTTAACCCCCGAAAAGCTCAAAGAGTTTAACACGCCATCGCAGTATCGCTCGAAAGACTACGATGCCCTGTTCGATTTGTCTCCGGACGCAGAGGCTTATTTTAAACGACAGAACCGCCTGGAGAGCAAGTTAGCTTTTCTGATGCAATATAGCTATTGCAAGGCGGAGTCGCAATTTTTCGATCCGAAGCTATACCCGGTGGAAGTCATCCGGGCGGCCATTGAGCGTTACCAACCGCTGACAAGGCTCAGAACCCGCTTGTCTGCCCGCCAATACCCTGTGCTTACCGAGGATTTGGTCGGGCACGGTTACCGACATAAGCAGAAAGTGCTTTCTCTGCTGTCGAAAAAGGAAGTAGAAGAGGGCGGAGCCCGCTGGAGGGAACTGGACGGCCTCGCAAAATATCAGGCAGAAAAACAAACCGGTCCGGAACTGCTGTTTGACACGCTGGTGTCCGCGTGTCGGGAGCGCAATTATTTGGTCCCTGAGGCCAACCAGCTCATGGCGCTTATTTCCGGGCATTATCACCAATACAAAGCGATACTGCTTAAAAAAGTTAACGATTTGATGGATAGCGACGAGCACGCCTACTTCCATCAACTCATTGAGGTGGATAGCTCGGGCGCGTATCCGCTGACGCGCCTGAAAACCATTGAACAAAAAATCAAGCCTAGAGCGTTCATCCGCAATGCCCAGCGAGTAAAGGAGGTCAGAGCGTGGCATTCCCGCTACGCAACCGTACTAAGCAACCTCGAGCTGAATGATCAGGCGATCGCGTACTATTCTGAAAAAGTGCTAAATGCCGATATTTACCAGCTTCGGCAGCTCAAAATCGATGATATCAGCTTGCATCTATTGTGCTTTATCGCCGATAACCACCAACGGCGGCAGGATGCCATGCTCCTTTCCTTTCTTAAAAAGTGGTCCAGTGAAAGGCGAAAAGCCAATGAAAAAGCCAAGGAACAGTTTTTCCGAAAGCAATCCCAGGAAATGCAGCTCATCGCAAAAAGTGCGCAGGTAACCCGATCCCACCTTGAAGCGTTAAGGGATATTGCGTCGATAGTCGAGGATGAGTCGCTGCACCCTGAAGAGAAAATTAGACGCATTCACGCCCAAGTCGCCGACGTGCTTGCCCAGGAGGACACCGACAATATTTTTAAGCGGGCCGATATGATGGAATCGCTGGTAGCCACCGTTGGCACCGACATTCCCCGCTTCCGAGAGTTGCTGGCGGACAGTCAAAGTCTGATCCGGCAGTTCAAGCCCGTCGTGTTGAGTTTGGAATTTGACCCTGTCAATGAATGTCCGAAATTCTTTGACGCACTGATGGCCTTTCAGGCTGGTGAGGCGCTGACCGGTACGTTTATCGAAGGGAAGGATAGCAAGATTCTGCGCGAACTCGGATCCAGTGATGGACTGTTAACGCTCCTGTTTTTTGACACCCTAGCGCGGCACATACGTTCCGGCAAGCTGAGTTTATTGCACAGTTTTCACTTCAAGCGTCTGGGGTGCTATGAAATTGATGAAACAGTATGGCGGGTTGAGCGCAATGCCATCATGGCCTCAACCAATCTCCTGCGTTTTAAGTCCTTTAAGAAACTAAAGGCAGAGTATTGCCGGCGTCTGGACGCAGCCTACAGCGACATCAATGCCTTTTTGGACGAGCCGGAGTGCACTCAAATCTATACCCGCAATGGGCGCGGTTTTCTGCGCGAGCCCAAAAAAGGCCCTCAGGAGTATATTCAAGCGTTGTCGACGTTGTTGTATGACGTGCGGGGCACGATGGTCACCGATGTGCTGCGAGAAATCAGTGAGGTGGTACCCTTTCACCTCGAGCTTTCTCACTCCACGAATCAGTATGCCAAACGCTCGATAGACCTGAACCAGTTGCTCGCGGCCATTTTATCGGAAGGACTCAACCTGGGCGCGCGCAAGATGTTTGATTCGAGCAAAGGCCTCAGTGAAACAACGTTGCTGGATACAGTACGGTTTCGCTTGACGGCCGAGAACCTGAAGCGTGCCAATGACAGGCTCCTCGCCGTCATCGATGACATGCCGCTCAGTCGTGAGTTTCAGAAGGCTAGGGACGTATTGCGCTCCAGTTCAGACGGCCAGAAGTACCTCGTTACGCGCGACTCTCTCGTCGCGGCAAATTCCTTTAAGTACTTTGGTCAGGAAAGCGGTGTCTCGCGGTATACCTATGTCGATGAGAAAAACCGAACCTTTTCGATCCGGGTCTTCATGCCCACAAAACGCGAAGCCACCTATGTGCTCGATGGTTTGGCGAGTAATATCAGCAACATTCCGCGCATTCATTCCACTGACACACACGGCTTCACTGAGCCGATCTTTGCCTGCACGGCCCTGATGGGGGTACGGTTCGCGCCACGCATTAAAGACATTAAGGATCAGAGGATTTACGGAAACCATAGCCCTCACTGGTACCAGAAGCAGGGGTATGCAATTCGACCGTCCCGAGAAATCAAATGGCAGCTCATCGAGTCACAGTGGGACGAGATTCTACGGTTTATGGCATCATTTCTGTCAGGTAAGTGCCTGGCCTCGCAGCTGTTTAACCGCCTGAATTCCTACGCAGGCGACCACCCGCTGTACAAGGCCCTGAAAGAGCTGGGCCGCGTCGAGAAGACTCTGTTTATCCTGCGCTACTATCGCAACAAGGAGCTACGCGAGGACATACAAAAGCAATTGAACCTGGGCGAGCAGATGAATAAATTCAGCAAGGCCGTCACCTGGGGCGATGGCCAGCGCTTACGCGGTCAAACAACTGAAGAATTTGAGCGTGCTGCCGCCTGCACGCAATTGATTCAGAATGTGATTATTTTGTGGAACTACTTATACGCTACCGAGCGACTTGCTGCGATCGCGGATCAGGCTGAACGTGAAGAATTAAAGCGCCGCTTGTCGCAGGGGCAGATGATAGCGTGGGCACACGTCAATTTGACTGGCACCTTCATTTTCACACGCCGTAAAGAAAACGCGCAGCGATTTAACCTCAGCGTTTTGCAAGACGTGGACCTGGGTGAACCCGTGTACGCTGACGATGTCTGGGACGGCCCATACTAGACGTCGCTAGGAGGTTGAAGTCAGGCCGTGAATCGCAAGGAGTTGCGAGCGAAAGCGTTCTGACCACAGGACACAGGACTCATAGGTCTGTGCCAACTCGGACGGCGCTGGCCCGGAACCCTGGGAAGGCGTACTGTCCGGGCGTGTGAAATCAACGACCACGTCCGACCTAACGCAATCCGGTGGCGCTTGTCCGTCGGCGCCGCCGGGTACCACGGGTAGCGGGCCGGGCAGCGATTGGCGCCGTACCGATTGCTGGCCGGGGATATCCTCAATGAGTCGCTCGGCATACTCCACCAGGGTGGGTTCGGCGGGCATGTAAAAAAACGCGTGTTCGCCGCGCGCGCCGTTGGCTCGCAGAATGCGGCCCAGCACCTGCCGAAAATACAGTTCGGTTTTCACGCGGGTGAGGTGGCAGCAGACCCGCAATCGCGGGACATTGGTGCCTTCACTGATCATCCCCACGCTCACGATCCAGGGGGCGTCGCTGTCGGTGAAGTGACGGATCGTAGCAAGGGGATCGCGCTCTTGGTAAGTCGCCACGGCGGCCGATACCCCGAAGTCGGTTGCTAGGATGTGCACGATTTGCCGGGCGTGTTCGACACTGCTCGCTACCACCAGTCCCCCGGCGCGGGGATCCGTGCGTCGCAACTGGTCAAGTTTGCGCGTGGCCTGACGCAGGCTGTAGGCAATCAAGGCCGGCGAGCGCAGTACCTCCTCATACCGACAGGCCTCATCGTCGACCAGGGCTTTGAGGCCGCGATAGTGTTCCGTGTGGCCCGCCCGTCGCACCTGGATATTGTCATTGTCGATCAGGGTCAGCCTAGGAATACGACAGACCCCCTCGGCGATGGCACGGTCAAGGCCGTAGCGGAAATCGCAGTCGACCTGGTCAGCGCCGTAGCGGGCCAGAGCGATCGGGCGCCGGTCGGAGCGCCACGGGGTGCCGGTCAGGGCCAAGGTGTACGCGGCGCTGTCCTGAATGTGAGTAATGAGTGGCGCGCCCCAGGCATTCGCGTCCTCGAGGCCCTGACCGGCGCAGTGGTGGATTTCATCAAAGATGGCCAACACCCGGTGCGTGCGAAACAGGGACCAGAACGCCGGGGGCTGGCTGAGCATCGCTTGGTAGGTCAGAGTCAGGCCGCGGGCGCCAAGACGCCCGTCGAAGCGAGCCCCTGTTTGCGACGCGAGTGCGGCCTGAAAGTCTTCGGCCACAATTACGGCGGGGGCGAAACAGATAACCAGGTCGATCTGGTCAGCGGCCAGCAGCTGGGCCACCAGCGCCGAGGCGAAGTGGGTTTTCCCGGCGCCGGGTGTTGCCAGACAGAGGAAGTGGCGGTGTCCGCGTCCATAATGCTGAACCGCTTGATCGAGGCAGTCCCGCTGCCAGTCCCGTAACTTCACGAGGAAGCGGTGCTTTGGGCGGCGATCAGGGTTTCCAGGGCGCGGATACGCCCCAGCAATTTCAGGCTCCGATCCTTGGCCTCATTGTATTGGGCTTGGACGCTCGGCTGCAGCGTGGGCAGGTCCGTGCAGATTTCATCGTAGGCCTCGGTTTCCCCGATCGTGGACAGCAGCTCCACCCGGTGGCGCTGCAGTTTCTGGCGGAGGACGATCAAGGTGTCCGGCGCCGGCGTTTCCGGCAGTGACGCCGCCAGGCAGTAGCGCGGCGGCTGGTCGGGTGCACCCGGCAAGGCCGTCAGCACACCGGCGTTGGCCAGACGTCGGATATTGCGGTCGATGAACTGCCAGGCCGCGCGACCGGTGCGGCCGTGCTCGTGGCTTAGCGCCCGGTACTGCGCCAGCAAGGCGTCGCGGGTAAAGGGCGTGCTGTCACGGGCGGTCAGCAGGCGGAAGAGGGTGGGCTCAATGCGCGGGGAGGACGTCATGTAACAACAGCTTGTCTCGAATTTCGCGACATTGTAGCGCGTCTCTACTATCGCGACAATGAGACACTCTCCCTACACACAAGACTACAACGCGCTGCGCGTCTGGCTCAAAGCCCAGCGCGAGGCTCAAGGCTTGACGCTACGTCAGGCGGGGGAGCGTGTCGGGCGTCACCACAGTGTGATCGGCAAGCTTGAGCAAAACCGCCGGCGCATCGATGTCGCCGAATTCGTCGACTATTGCCTGAGTCTGGGGTTCGATCCCCATGATGGGCTTGAGATCCTCATTCGCGCGCATCAGCGGCGTCGCTAAATCCCCTTGTCACAATGTCTACGGCCCGGCCGGGTGGCCGCTCGTCTATTGTTTTGAGTATTTGGCTGATTTTCAGATATTGCACCCGTTCCCCCTATTCAGGGCGAGCGGAGTAGCTCTCGCCATGACGTTCACGAAACAATTGCCCGCTGCGGCCATCGAAGCTCAATCGACCGCAGTCACCAATCCAACCATTTGCTGCCGAACTTCCACCGAGCATTGCAGTATCTCCCCTCCGATTTCCTCAAGGAATTGTATGCCCACGAAACCGTGGTCGACGCTAGAGCAATTCTGTCCTAAGTGACGCGCTAATCCGGATAAGGTGGTTCGCACCAATCGACGATGACCCCTGACCCTGCCAGCCGTGGTGGTAGATAACCCGGGTATATCGCTTGTCTGGTGACGGAACAGATCGGGAATAATAAACGACGTTCGCCGCGATTAGCCCAGAGCGAGAACTATAGCAAGCTTCTCTCGGTATGGTGCGCCCCCGCAGTATAGAGGCGAGATACCAACCCTGACAGCAGGGAGAGGCAGGGCTGCCAAACGAAGGCTACGCGTCAATCCAGTCCATAACCTTGGGTTCTGGCTTCGCTGTGATGATTCCGAGATTGGATCTGCCTAGAGGGGGCTCATAAAAATGTCGACAATATAACTATCTATTGTCGACATTTTTATTATAAATACTATCATTAATATGTTGATTAATATGTATATTTAATATTATTACGGGACCATAAATAGAAATAAATGACTAAATGTGATTGCAAATTAATAATAATATGCATATCCTCGTTGCTCCCATTCAGCTTTTGCAGAGCAAACGTGGCCTGGCAGATGAAAAGAACACTTGGCGATATAAAAACAGTATTGGTGGCCAACCGCGGAGAAATCGCCCTGCGGATAGCACGCACGTGCCGGGCGCTGGGGCTGCGAGTGGTTGCCGTATATTCGGAAGCCGACGCGGATTCTCCGCACGTCGCTTATGCCGATGAGGCTGTGTCTCTCGGGGGCCGCCGGGCTCAGGACTCGTACTTGTGTATCGAGAAAATCATTGGCGCGGCGCGGGCTTCCGGCGCCGACGCAATCCATCCGGGCTACGGTTTTTTAGCCGAAAGTCCTGAGCTGGCAAGAGCGACAGCAAATGCTGGCCTGGTCTTTATCGGGCCATCCCCGCAGGCTATGGAAGCGATGGGTGCCAAGGACCGAGCGAAGACCTGTGCCCTTGAGGCTGGCGTGGCCTGCATACCGGGATACCAGGGCGCGTACTCCGATTGGCAGGCGGTGGCTCGCGAGATCGGTTTGCCTGTCATGCTCAAAGCGGTTCACGGTGGCGGCGGTCGGGGTATGCGGTTGGTTCACAGAGAGGCTGATCTGGCCTTGGCGGTTGCCGCCGCCGAACGCGAGGCGACCGCTTCCTTCGGGCGCGCTGAGCTGCTCATGGAAAAAGCCTTGATGGGAGCCCGCCATATTGAGGTTCAGGTCTTTGGCGACAACCACGGCAATGTTGTGCATCTCGGTGAGCGGGATTGTTCTGTCCAGCGTCGCTACCAGAAAATCATTGAAGAGTGTCCCTCTCCCTTCCTTACCGACAGTCTGCGTGAGGCGATAGCCGGTGCCGCCGTCAAGGTTTCTCGTGCGGTGGGCTATGCTGGCGCAGGTACTGTGGAGTTTTTGGTTGCGTCCAGCGGCGAGTTCTTCTTTCTGGAAATGAATACTCGTTTGCAGGTAGAGCACGGCGTCACTGAAGCAGTTTACGGTGTGGACCTGGT
>JBFHCW010000107.1:0-7360 GCA_041585035.1 Litorivivens sp. | reverse complement strand
TCCGGTTTTTTGGGCTCGGGTTTCGGTTCGGGCTTGGGTGCCGGTTTCGGCTCCGGCTTAGGTTGAGGCTTTGGTTTGGGTGCCGGCTTGGGCTTTGGCTTTTCCAGAACCACCAGTTCGGCATTGACGAACTTGGGCATCGGACGGACCAGCAACTTGTCCTGAGCATCCGGCAGACCAAATATCAGCAGCGCGATACCCAGGCCATGCATCAGCAGGGTAATCAGGAGCGGTTTAACAAATGAGCGCCACATAGGCTAGCGAGGGTTCTCCGTCACCAGGCCAACGGAGGGTGCACCTGCGCTCTGCAGGGCAGCCATCAGGGTAACCACCTCACCGTAACGCACAGCTTCATCGCCCCACACCAGCACCTTGGTTTCCGGCTTTTGCTTCATTACTTTGCGCACCCGCTCGGTAATATCATCAAGTGGGCGGGCCTTCTCCGCATCGCCCATATTGATATAGAGGCTGCCGTCGGCCTTCACCGAGACAATCAGTGGTTCGTCGTTCTGCTCACCCATCGGTTCAGCGGGCGCCTTTGGCAGCTCGACCTGCACTCCCTGCATCAACAGCGGTGCGGTCACCATAAACACAATCAACAGAACCAGCATGACGTCGATATAGGGAACGACGTTCATCTCCGCCATCGGCTTGCGTTTTTTGCGCGCGGCTTTCATGGCGCCCCCTTAGCGGCTGTGCAGCTGACGGTACAGCAGGCTGGAAAATTCCTCGGCAAAGGTCTGGTATTTGTTTTCCAGAGAATCGGCCGTGGCCGAGAAGCGGTTAAAGGCAACGACCGCCGGAATCGCAGCAAACAAGCCCATCGCAGTAGCCACCAGCGCTTCGGATATCCCCGGCGCGACTACCGCCAGCGTCGCCTGATGCATCGTGGCCAGCCCCTGAAAGGACCCCATGATGCCCCACACCGTACCTAACAGACCCACATAGGGGCTGGTTGAGCCTACGGTTGCCAGAAAGGGCAGATTCTTTTCCAGGCTGTCGTCTTCCCGGGACATTGCAACCCGCATGGCGCGCTCGGCGGCATCCATTATCACTTCCGGGCTGGCATTCTTGCGGCGCAGGCGATTGAACTCTTTAAAGCCGGAGCGGAAGATACTTTCGGTACCGATGGCGCGATAGCCCTTTTCCGCCTTGGCAGTGCCCTCCTGATACAGATCACCCAGATCAATCCCCGACCAGAACTGCTGCTCGAAGAGACGGTAGGCGCGCTGGGCGGCGCTGAAGTAAGACCAGCGCTGGATGATCACAAACCAGGACACCACCGAGGCCAGCACCAGAACACCCATAATGCACTGTACAAACAGGCTGGCATTCAGAATCAGATCCATTATTGTGAGTTCGTGGTTCACCTTATTCTCCGTTTTGCAATTGCGCGCGCATATCAGCAGGAATCCTGCGGGGTTTCAAGCTCTGACGGTCAACACAGGCCACCTGAACCGTGCCCTGACACAAAATATCAGCACCACGTCTCACACTCTGGTCAAACGTAATGCCAACGCCCCGCACAGAAGAGACTGTCGCCGTGACCACAAGTTCATCATCAAGCGTCGCCGGCTTCAGATATTTGACCGCTGTCTCAGTCACCACAAACATGCTGTCGTGACTGAAGATGGCGGTTTTGCCATACCCTGCTGCCCGCATCCACTCGGTGCGGGCCCGCTCCATAAACTTGAGGTAATTGACGTAGTAGACGATGCCACCGGCGTCTGTATCTTCGATATAGACGCGCAGCGGCAGGGAATATTCACGCATCAAGCGCCGCCCTCAGGCTCGTGACCATCAGACAGGGGAAGCTGATCCTGTTCCTGAGGCCGCTTTAAGCCAAAGTGCTGGTAGGCGCTGCGGGTTACCATGCGCCCGCGCGGCGTGCGCACAATATAGCCCTGCTGGATCAGATAGGGCTCGAGCACATCTTCTATCGTGCCGCGCTCCTCACTGATCGCCGCCGCCAGCGAATCCACGCCCACCGGGCCACCGTCAAATTTCTCGATCATCGCCATCAGCAGGCGGCGGTCGAGCCGGTCAAAACCAAGCGCATCCACTTTCAGCATATCCAGCGCGCGATCGGCAATGCCCTTGTCGATCACACCATCGCCTTTCACTTCTGCGTAATCGCGCACCCGTCGCAGCAGGCGGTTGACGATGCGCGGCGTACCCCGCGCACGGCGGGCAATCTCCAGCGCGCCCTCGTCGTCAATCTCAATACCGAGAATGCCGCCGGAGCGTTTGACGATATGCGTCAGGTCCTTGACCTGATAGAACTCCAGTCGCTGCACAATCCCGAAACGGTCGCGCAACGGTGAGGTCAACAGACCCGCTCGCGTGGTCGCCCCAACCAGGGTAAACGGCGGCAAATCCAGCTTGATAGAGCGCGCACCCGGGCCTTCGCCAATCATGATATCGAGCTGGTAGTCCTCCATCGCCGGATAGAGCACTTCTTCCACATGCGGACTGAGGCGATGGATTTCATCGATAAAGAGCACATCACCCGGCTCCAGATTGGTCATCAGCGCGGCGAGGTCACCGGCCCTTTCCAAAACCGGGCCCGAGGTGGTTTTCAGGGAGACGCCCATTTCGTTGGCGAGAATGGAAGCCAGCGTGGTTTTCCCGAGACCGGGCGGCCCGAATATCAGGGTATGGTCGAGGGGTTCACTGCGCTTGCGGGCGGCGCTGACAAATATTTCCATCTGCTCGCGCACCGCTTCCTGACCCACATAGTCAGCCAGCGTTTTCGGGCGTATTGCGCGATCCAGGCTTTCTTCCTGGGGATCCTGCTGTTCTGGCGCTATCAGTCGGTCAGTTTCTATCATTGCTCAGGTCTTTTACGCTGTGAGGCTTCCCCTCACCCTAACCCTCTCCCGCAGGAAGAGGGAACTATTTGCCTATCATAGCCTTGAGAGCCTGACGGATTAAGTCTTCTACCGGCAAACCCTCACCTTCTACGCCAGCAATAGCCCGCGCCGCCTCCTGGGGTTTGTACCCCAGAGATATCAGGGCCTCTTCGGCTTCGCTGGCGGCATCGACTTTCACGGGCGCCGCGTTGGGCAATTTAGCACCGGCCGCCGGCTCGTAATCCTTGAGCTTGTCGCGCATTTCAATCACCAGACGCTCGGCCGTTTTCTTGCCGACACCGGGCAGTTTCACCAGTGACGCGGCATCGCCGGCCAGTACCAGTGCCACAAACTCACCGACATCGACCCCGGAAAGCACGGTGAGCGCCAGCTTGGGCCCCACCCCGTTGACCTTGATCAGATCGCGAAACAGGGCGCGGCTCTGAGCATCGATAAAACCAAATAACTGCTGGGCATCTTCGCGGACAACGTGATGCGTTAGCAGAATCACTTCGGCGCCGAGTTCCGGTAGCTGATAAAGCGTGGTCATGGGCACCAACACTTCGTAACCGACTCCCGCGCAGTCCACCAGCACTTCCGGCGCGCGTTTTTCGACCAAGGTGCCGCGAATTCTTCCTATCAAGACAATCGTCCCCTGCGCATCCGACCGCGCACGGTCGGCTGATTCAATTTATCCAGACTCTGCTGGCTGTGGGCGTGACACAGGGCCGCGGCCAGCGCATCGGCGGCATCTTCCTGCGGTGCCGACGGCAGCGACAGCAGGGTTTTCACCATATGCTGCACCTGCTCCTTGCTGGCTGCACCGGTACCTACCACCGACTGTTTGATCTGCCGCGCCGTGTATTCCGCGACCGGCAGACCGCGGCTGACACAGGCGGTCACCGCCGCTCCGCGCGCCTGCCCCAGTTTGAGTGCACTGCCCGCACTTTTCGCCATAAACACTTCTTCCACTGCCACTTCCGTGGGGCGGTGCTCTTCCAGAATCTCGGAAATACAATCGAATATGACTTTGAGGCGGGCAGGCAAGGGACCGACCGGCAGGCGGATAACACCGCTGCTGATATAGCTGTGCTGACTGCCCTGACAGGCAATCAGGCCAAAACCGGTTTTTACGGAGCCGGGGTCTATCCCCAGAATGATGCGCATGATCACCGCCTGCGGCGGCCGGACCCGCCCAGCAAGACGGGCGAGCGGCCTTCGTTATTCTATGCAGGGCAGTGTATCAGGAAAGGGCTTCCAGCACTGCGTCGGGGATGTCGGCGTTGGTATACACATTCTGCACGTCGTCCAGATCTTCCAACATATCGATCAGGCCGAGAATGGTTTCCGCACCGCTTTGATCCAGCTCCACCGTAGTGGAGGGCTTCATGGTCACTTCCGCATCTGCGGGCTCAAAACCTGCGTCGATAATGGCGTTTTTTACTGCCGTAAAGTCTTCCCACGGCGTGTATACATCGATGGAGCCATCGTCGTTGGTCACCAGATCGTCAGCACCGGCTTCCAACGCGGCCTCCATCAAGGCATCTTCATCGGCGCTGGGCTCGAAACTGATCAGGCCCACGCGGCTGAACAGGTAAGCCACCGAGCCGTCAGTACCCAGGTTGCCACCGCGCTTACTAAAGGCGTGACGCACTTCGGCCACTGTGCGGTTGCGGTTGTCCGTCATGCATTCGACCAGTACCGCAACGCCACCGGAGCCATAACCCTCGTAGGTCACTTCTTCGTAATTGCTATCGTCACCATTGCCGGTACCGCGGGCAATCGCCTTTTCGATGGTGTCTTTCTTCATGTTGGCGGCGAGCGCCTTGTCCATGACTGCGCGCAACCGGGGGTTATCCTCCGGCACACCGCCGCCCAGCTTGGCGGCGACTACGATTTCACGAATGATCTTGGTAAAAACCTTGCCCCGCTTGGCATCCTGAGCGGCTTTGCGGTGCTTGATATTGGCCCATTTACTGTGACCCGCCATGATTTACCCCTGCTTTTCCTCAGTTTTGCGCAGACGGATATTCAGTTCGGTGAGCTGTTTGCTTTCCACCGCACCCGGTGCATCGGTCATCAGACAGGCCGCTGTTTGGGTTTTCGGGAAGGCAATCACGTCGCGGATGGATTTGGCGCCGGTCATCAGCATCACGATGCGGTCCAGACCAAAGGCCAGACCACCGTGGGGTGGGCAGCCGTATTTGAGGGCATCCAGCAGGAAGCCGAACTTCTCGTCGGCCTCTTCCTTGCTGATACCGAGAATGCGGAATACCGCATGCTGCATATCGCTTTTGTGAATACGAATGGAACCACCGCCCAGCTCGGTGCCATTGAGCACCAGATCGTAGGCCTTGGACAGCGCCGCGCCGGGATTGGCTTCGAGCTCTTCCGGTGAACAGGTCGGCGCCGTAAAGGGGTGGTGCAGTGAGGTCCAGTTGCCGCTGCCGTCTTCCTCGAACATCGGGAAGTCGACCACCCACAGGGGCGCCCACTCGCGCTCGATCATGTCGAGGTCTTCACCCAGTTTCACGCGCAACGCGCCAAGGGCTTCGTTGACCACGCTGGTTTTATCGGCGCCAAAGAAGACGATATCGCCGTCGGCTACCGCCAGACGCTCCATCATCTGCAGCACGATATCGTCGGGCATGAATTTCAGAATTGGCGACTGCAGGCCTTCAACACCCTTGGCCAGTTCATTGACCTTGATCCAGGCCAAACCCTTGGCGCCGTAAATACCGACAAACTTGGTGTATTCGTCGATTTCCTTGCGGGACAGTTTGGCGCCACCGGTTACTTTCAGCGCAGCCACTCGACCTTTCGGGTCATTGGCCGGGCCGTTAAAGACCTTGAAGTCCACCTGCTTCATCAGATCTTCCACATCGGTCAGTTCCAGCGGGATACGCAGGTCAGGACGGTCGCTGCCAAAGCGCAGCATGGCTTCGGCGTAGGTCATGCGAGGCAGGTCGCCGAGATCAACATCCAGAATTTGCTGAAACAGCTGACGAATCATGCCCTCGGTAATGGCCATGATCTCGTCCTGATCCATAAAGGAGGTTTCAAGGTCGATCTGAGTAAATTCGGGCTGGCGATCAGCGCGCAGGTCTTCGTCGCGGAAACATTTGGCGATCTGGTAGTAGCGGTCCATGCCCGACACCATCAGCAGCTGTTTGAACAGCTGGGGTGACTGGGGCAGCGCGAAAAACTTGCCCGCATGGGTGCGGCTGGGCACCAGATAATCCCGAGCACCTTCAGGCGTAGCGCGGGTGAGGATTGGCGTTTCAATATCCAGAAAGCCATTGCTGTCCAGATAATTGCGCAGAATCGAGGTGATTTTGCTGCGCAGGCGCAGCTTGTCAGCAATCTCGTTGCGACGCAGATCCAGGAAACGGTAACGCAGGCGCACGTCCTCACCCACATCGGTGTGACTGTCTAGCTGAAAGGGCGGCGTCTCAGACGCGTTGAGGATTTCCAGTTCCTTGCCCAGCACCTCAATCTCACCGGTCCCCATATTCGGGTTGACGGTGGACTCGGTGCGCGCGCGAACCCGACCTTTTACCTGCAACACATACTCGCCGCGGACCTTGTCTGCGCGCTGGAAGTGCTCTTCGGTGTCCGGGTCGAACACCACCTGAACGATGCCATCGCGATCGCGCAGATCCAGAAAGATAACGCCACCGTGATCCCGGCGGCGGTCTACCCAACCACACAAGGTAACTTCCTGATCAATGTGCTCTTTGCGGAGGGTGCCGCAATAATGGCTTCGCATGCGTTGTGTCCTATCTGAGTCGGGTTGTGCCGCTATATCAGCTGGCGTCGGTGCTGGAGCTTGTTTTGCTTTCGCTGCTACTGGACGACGTCTCGCCGGCAATATTCTTGCGCTTGCCGGATTTAAAATCAGTTTCATACCAGCCGCCGCCCTTCAGGCGGAATCCTGCCGCTGAAATAAGCTTTTTCAAGGCCGGCTTCTCGCAGTTAGGGCAGTCCACCAGTGGTGCATCGCTCATTTTCTGGATGGCTTCCAGCTCATGGGCGCAATCTTCACACTTGTATTCATAAATTGGCATAACGAGATCCTCGCTGTGTTCACTACGTCGTCCAGAGACCCATTGGGGGAGGAAGCCCCAAAAATGGACGCGGATTATACCGTAAACAGCTCTGCAGGATAAATGCCGGGATCAGCAGGAGGTATCAGAAGGGTAAAAGCCGGCCCCGGGCGGGGCCGGCGGACTATCAGGAAGCGTATTCCTTGAGCTTTTTCAGCGGACGCACCTTAACCGCGATGCTGGCCGGCTTGGCTTTGAAGGTGGTCTCTTCACCGGTGAAGGGGTTAATACCCTTGCGCGCCTTGCGGGCAGGCTTCTTCACGGTAACCACTTTCATCAGGCCAGGTACTGTGAACTCACCCAGGCCGCGCTTGGACACGCTGCGCGCAATCAGAGATTCCAGCTCGTCCATCACCGCAGATACCTGCTTGCGGTTCAGATCGGTAGCGGTAGCAATCTCGT
>JBFHCW010000106.1:0-7375 GCA_041585035.1 Litorivivens sp. | reverse complement strand
GTGGAATTGCGTGCCGGCGAACACGGCGAGCAGCGCATCGAGGCCGGTATCTGCGGCATGTTTAACAGCTGGTTTGGCATGCGCCTGTCGGGAGTAAGTTCGGAAAAGGACGGCCAGCTGGAAAATCAGTTTCTCGATCGTTCCGAAGAAAATCCCGAGCAGGACGCGTACCGTTTAAAACTTGCCATTCTACCAACGGCCAATACCGATATTGAATTGATCGCGGTGGAGTCCGATACCACCATCAACTACTGGCCAAAACAGCTCGCCAATCTCGATGCGGATACCCGCGATTATCTGGACGATTTTGACCCGCAGATTGAAGGCGATCCGGAAGACTTCACGACCAGCTACAACGTCGACGGGGTGCTGGAAAAAGGCTCGCGGACGTATATCGGCAAGCTGACCCACAGCTTCGGTGAAACCGGCGGCCTCTACAATCTGGATACCGTGGTGGTCCTCGGCAAGACCGATCTGTTTGTTGAACAGTTTCAGGATCTGGACGTATCGCCCTCGGATATCGCGACCCTGGTAAACCGTGAAGACTATCAGCAGGACACTATTGAGTGGCGCTTTACCGGTGACAGTGATGGCCTGTTTGGTCTGGGCAGTTCCATGCAGTTTGTGGCGGGCGTGTTTTATTTCGAGTCGGATTATCAGCTCGACGCGGGCGTGGTACTCGGCCGTGATGTCGACAGCTGGCTCGGCACAGAAGATGCGCGGCAACTGGCAGGCGACGACGCACCGCTGCTGCCGGCCCTGCAGGTAGCGGCCCAGGGCACCACCAACGATCGCTTTGATTTCGACTATGTGCAGAACACCAAGGCGCTGGCCCTGTTTGGCCAGATGACGCTGAATTTCGGCGAAAGCTGGGTGGTGACGCCCGGTCTGCGGATCAACCGGGAAACCAAAACCATCGACACCAAGGGCACGGAAAGCTGTGAAAGCACCACGCCGTTTCCACCCGCGTCCTGTGTCACCGGTTTTCTGCTGGGGACCAACAACTATGACCACCGCGATCTGGAGCGTAAGGAAAGCGATGTGTCACCAAAACTGTCGGTGATGTACTACCTCACAGAAGATGTCAATGTCTTTGCCACCGTCAGCAAGGGCTTCAAGAGCGGCGGCTATAACTCGATCTCCTTTACCGGTGAGGATCTGGAGTTTGAAGACGAGAACGCCACCACGCTGGAAATTGGCACCAAGGGCAGCTACCTCAATCGCAGCCTGAATGTGAACGCGACGCTATACCGCACCGAGTACGACAACCTGCAGGTGCTGGCTTTTAATGGCGTGTTCTTTGATGTGAGCAACGCGGCCACTGCGGTGTCGCAGGGGCTCGAGGTGGACTGGCAATGGCTCACGCCCTGGGAACCGTTGGCGATAATGGGCTCACTGGGCCTGCTCGACGCCTATTACGAGGACTATACCGGCGCCCCGGCGCCCGTGACGCAGGGCGTTAACACGCGGCAGGACCTGAGCGATGAAACCATTGCCTTTGCGCCGGAGAGCAGCCTGATGCTCAGCCCGACGCTCACTTTCACCGTGGCGGACAATCTGCTGAACCTGAGTCTGGATGTTATTCATCAGGGCGAGCAGTTTACCGATACCGATCTGGATCCGGCCTCACGGGTCCCGGCGAACACCAAATTCAACGCACGCATTGCGTTGCTTGACGGCGATGAGCGCTGGACCCTGACGGCAGGAATTAAAAATCTGACCGACAAACTCACCCAGAATCAGGTAGTGGACTCGGTGTTTTTCCCCGGTACCTATTACGCCCAGCAGAATCCGGGGCGGCAGGTTTATGGCGCCCTGAGATTTAACTTTTAATTTTCCGCTGTTCAGAATGCTGAGGCTGTCCGTCAAAGCGGGTATCAATCCAAAACGGAGATACCGGCATGAAAAAGACACTCGCACTTTCCACTCTGGCGCTCGCGGTAGCGGCCTGTTCCGTCAGTCGTGACGAGGCCGGCGTTGCAGCGCTGCCACCGGATGAAGCGGTACGACAAGCTGAACTGAAACCGACCCAGGACTCGGACACCGCTCGTTCCGCGCTGGCAAAACAGCGGCTGGCGGGGGCGCCGGTAGCTGAGCATGCAACATCCGGGTTTTTCCACCACCCCCATCGGCCGCAGCCCACAGCGGAGCGAGATACCTATCAGGGCACCGTAGACAACCCGGTGAAAAGCACCGCAGGCGACCCCCTTTCTACTTTTTCGGTGGACGTGGATACCGCCTCTTTCAGTGTGGTGCGGCGCTACCTGAATGAAGGACGTCTGCCGCCGGAAGATGCGGTGCGCACTGAAGAAATCATCAATGCGCTGAGGTATGAGCCTTTGTCGGGGCTCAGCGCCGCGCAGCCGCTGGGTCTTGAGACTCGCATCATGCAAACGCCGTGGAATGCAAAAACCCGTTTGCTGCAGGTGCGGCTCAACGCCTGGGAGCCCGAGCAGGCGCAACTGCCCGACAGTAACTATGTCTTTCTGATTGATGTGTCGGGGTCCATGCAGGGAGAAGACCGCATCGGGCTCTTAAAGCGCGCCTTCAGTGTGATGCTGGCCAAGCTGAAACCGACCGATACCGTGTCACTGGTGACCTATGCCTCCGGCTCGCGCACGGTGCTGGAACCCACGCCGGCAAAAGACCGACACGTTATTCTGCAAGCCTTGCAGGGCCTGACTGCAGGCGGCTCTACCCACGCCAGTGATGGCATTCAGCGCGCCTATCAACTTGCGCGGCGGGCTTTTATCGAGGGCGGCAACAACCGCGTGATTCTCGCTACCGACGGTGATGTCAATGTGGGGCTGCGCGGCGATGCGCTGGTGGACATGATCGAGCGTCAGCGCAATGACGGGATTTATCTGACCGTGCTCGGTGTGGGCAAGGGCAACTACATGGACGCCCAGCTGGAGCCGCTGGCCAATAAGGGCGACGGCAATTACTACTATCTCGACAGTTTTCGCGAGGCTCGCCGGGTGCTGGTCAGTGGATTAAAAGGCACCGCTTATACCCTGGCCAAGGACGTGAAACTGCAGGTGGAGTTCAATCCGGCGGTGGTGGCCGAGTACCGTCTGATCGGCTACAACAACCGGCAGTTGGCCCATGCCGATTTTAACAACGATGCCAAAGACGCGGGTGATATTGGCGCTGGGCATAACGTAACAGCCCTCTACGAAATTACCCTGACTGACAGCCAATACCGGTTTGTGGATGAGCGCCGTTACCAATCCGAAACAAGAACGTCAGGTAATCGCAACGAACTGGCGCTGGTAAAGCTGCGCTACAAGTCCCCGCAAGGCGGCGCCAGCCTGCGTCGTGATCAGGTGGTCTATCGGCGGGCGCTTGAAGACATTCAGCCACTCACGCCGGCCGTATTGGCCGCGGGCTTTGCAGAGAAGCTGCGTCATTCGCCTCATCTCGCGGGCTTTGGCTGGGATAAGCTGCAGGTACTGACCCGAGCGCTGGATTTACGCCAGGATGAAATGACTGATCTGAAACGGATGGTGGACAGTGCGGCAGTGTTGCAGGGAGGAAGTGCGGGGTAAGAAAGAGCGCTTGGCCCTCTCCGGAAGGAGAGGGCCGGGCAGAACTTAGCCTTCGAGCATCGCAGTGACATGCTCGTAGGCGTCGGCGTATTCCTGCAGCAGACGCATGACAACGCCGCGGGAGGATTCCACAGAATTGATCTGGCCAACGACCTGGCCGACCGGGTTGAATGCCACTTTCTGACACTCGCCCACAGCCGCGTACTTGGCGGTGCGGCGGATACCGTCGCCGGATACCAGACCCTGCAGGGGCATGCCCAGAGGTTTGGGGTTTTCCGGGGCTTCCCAGGCTTCGGTCCAGTCATTTTTCAGCATGCGGCAGGGCTTGCCGGTCCAGGAGCGCGAACGCACAGTGTCTTCGCTGCTGGCCTTGAGCAGACTTTCTTTCTGGGCCGGTTCAGCGTGAGCTTCTTCTACCGTCAGCCACAGGGAGCCAGTCCAAACGCCCGCACAACCCAGCGCCATGGCCGCCAGCATCTGCTGGCCGGTGCCGATACCGCCAGCGGCGAGTACCGGCGTGCCTTCGGCGGCCGCGACGGCCTGGGGCCAGAATACGATAGAGCCGACGTCACCGGTGTGACCGCCGCCTTCACCGCCCTGGGCGATAATGAAATCCAGACCGGCCTCTACATGAGATTTGACCTGCTTCACCTTGCCGCAGAGGGCGCCAACCAGGCGGCCGGAATCCTGAATCATTTTGACCTTGTCGGCCGGCGGTGTACCCAGCGCATTGGCGATCATCACACACTTGTCGCGGGTCAGGGCTTCTTCCAGCAGAGGGGTGGCGGTGGCTTCCGTCCAGCCCAGCAGGCCCATGCTTTTGGTGCCGTCCGGCCACTCGGGCACGCCGTGATCTGCCAACAGCTTCTGGGCAAAGTCGATATGCTCTTGCGGTACCATTTTAGTGAGCTGCTCTTCCAGCTCTTCCGGGGACATATCGCCCATGCCTTCGTACTTCTGCGGGATAACGATATCGACGCCGTAGGGCTTGTCGCCGATGTGCGCGTCAATCCAGTCCAGCTCTTCTTTCAGCTCTTCAGCGCTGAAGCCGACAGCGCCCAATACGCCGATGCCGCCAGCCTTGCTGACCGCTACCACCACATCGCGGCAGTGGGTGAAGGCGAAGATGGGATGTTCAATTCCCAGTTTGTCGCAAAGTTCAGAACGCATGATGATGTCTCCCTTGAATCATTCGGGTGTATCCGTTTGCCCGACAGTATTGGACAGGCCGCCGGTCGGGACAATGGCGCCAATTGCCATTATTTGGTGATTATTTAGATCAGCGCCAGCCACAGCCCTTTTGTCTGCCAGTCAGACCCATTACTATGTCGAAACGAGCAGTACTCGGGTTTCGGCCCCCTCATGAGTTTGGCCCATGATAGAAGAACTGGATCACAAGGAAATTCGTGCCCGTTTGACGGAGCTACGCGTCCTGCACAGAGAGCTGGACCAGAAAATCGCCAACCTGCAGGAATACCCGGTACACAACCAGCTGGAAATGCGGCGCCTGAAAAAGGAAAAGCTGTACGTGAAGGACTGCATCGAGCGGCTGCGAGCACGCATTATTCCTGACCTCAACGCCTGATAGCCCATGTTGATTGACCTGCAAGACCTGTCCCCGAACCGTATCTACTTCACCATGATCCAGACGCTGATCCCCCGGCCGGTTGCCTGGGTGCTATCGGACAACGGGCTTGAGGGCAGTTTCAATCTGGCGCCCTTTTCCTATTTCAGCGGGGTGTGCTCCAAACCGCCGCTGGTGATGCTGTCGATTGGCAAAAAGCCCGATGGCGAGATTAAAGACACCCGTCGCAACATTCTTGAGCGCAAACACTTTGTGGTTCACATAGCCCACCGAGAAATGATGGAGCAGGTGACCCGCAGCAGTGCGGTGCTGGATCACGGCGAGTCGGAGCTGGATGGCAGCGGGCTGGAGACTACGGCCTTCGGTGATTTCACACTGCCGCGTCTCCGTGACTGCCGGGTGGCCTATGCCTGTGAACTCTACGAACACCACGAGATCGGCGCGCAATCCATCGTCTACGGTCGGGTGAAGCAGATCTACCTGAGTGATGACATTGTCTCCGAGGAGGCGGGCCGCCTGCAGGTTAATGCCAAGGCTCTCGACCCCATCGCCCGGCTGGGCGGCAACGATTACAGCCTGCTTGGCGATATCCGCAGCATCCCCCGGCCAACATAGCCGGCCGGTGACTGGCTGCATCGTGTAGGAAATGTCTTACAAATATCTGTGAATATTTCCTATGTTTCAAAAAGGCCCAGGACGTGAGAATCATTCTCGGGCCAAGGACGGCCCTCTGACTCGCATGCCGGACACGGTGACTCCCCAAGGACGGGGGCGCGTTGAAGGACTCGACGCGCTATGGGTCGGTTCGGATCGAGTCAAGATCGACAATTCAAGCCGGGGGTCCCCCCGGTTTTTTTGCCCATCATTCCCGCACTTTTACGGTATCCTTCTGCCGCAGTCTCATTCCGGCTGCGTGTCTACAGTCAGGGTTGGCAATGGCAGGTGATCAGATATTCAGCGGCAGGGCCGAGCGCTTCCGCGACCGCATCTATGGTTCGGCCAAGGGCGAGTTGCGGCTGGAGCTGGTGTGGCGCGATATGCTCGAGCATTTGCCCTTGCAGGGTGCGGCGCTGGACTGCTGGGACGCCGGCGGCGGGCTGGGCCAGATCAGTGCGCGGTTGGCGACCCTCGGGCACCGGGTGGTGTTGTCTGAGCCGGCCGAAGACATGCTGGCATTGGCCCGCACGGAACTGGCCCGCTCAGAACGGCAGGAGCGTGTAGAGTGTCGGCAGGAAACCCTGCAGCAGCATCTGGCCGACGGCGCCGCCGCGGAGGGCTACGATTTAGTGGTGTGCCACGCAGTACTGGAGTGGCTGGCGCAGCCGCAGCGGGCGCTGAGCGGACTGATCGATGCCTTGCGCCCCGGCGGCCACCTTTCCCTGCTGGTGTACAACGTGCACGCCATTGCTATCGGCAATATGATCAAGGGTAACCTGCGCAAGGTCAGTGCCGAGCGTTTTGCAGGAGAGCCCGGCAGTTTTACCCCGCCTTCGCCGCAGGATCCCGCGCAGCTGTTAGCCTTTCTGGAACAATCGGGCGTGGAAATAATCGGCAAACGCAGTGTCCGTTTTGCGCTGGATTTTATGCCCAGAGCCCTCCGCGCCGAGCGTTCGCTGGACGATGTGATGGCGGTGGAGTGGCAGTTTGGCAACCGCGAGCCCTACTGGCAGTTGGGGCGCTATGTTCATCTTGTCTGTCGCAAGCCTCTTGGCGGCTAATCGGTCAGCCAGAGCGTTCTAGCCTGCCGTAAATACGCGACTGCGAATGCGCCAGCCCGAAGCGGTTCTCACGATTTCGTCACGGTAACGACCAAAGCCGAGGAGCGCCCCGGATTCTGCATCTACCACGCTGAGGTAGGCGTGGCAGAGCGCTTCACTGGCGGCGCCTTCGATATACAGATTGTCGATCAGGTGGCGGGCATTGGGTACGGCGGCAACGGTGTCTTTGAAAAACGTGAGCAAGGATTCAATGCCCGAGAGATGTACCTCGGGCTCGTCCGCCTGAAAGCGGCAGTCGTCGGTCCAGATATCGCGCATGGCGGGCAGGTTGTGATAGTCGAGCGCGTGAGCATAGCGCGCCAGCAGTTCGCGAATGTCCAGCCGGTCTTCCAGTGTCAGCGCCATAGCGTTTCCTTCCCCCCTGTCGGTTGCAGCTCAAGTTTGTGTACACGGTGAGTGTAATGCAACGACCGCAGCTGTCGCTGTGAATTGGCATTTGTATTTTTCAGGCGACATCTGTAACC
>JBFHCW010000105.1:0-7384 GCA_041585035.1 Litorivivens sp. | reverse complement strand
GATGAAATCCACCCCTTCCACCTGATTGGATATCATGTGTTTAACAGCATTGCCGCCACCACCACCAACACCGATGACTTTAATAACTGCACTTTGCGGTACGTTATCTACGAGTTCAAACATGGTCTTTCTCCCTTTTTTTAGCGATTGGGCACGGCCTACCGAGCCCGGTTACTAAACTTAAAAATTACTTTGTATCCACTGCTTCAGACGCTCGACAAAACTCACGGACGAGCGCTTCCGTTTTCGGCTTACATCACTGTTGGTTTGCCTGAAGCCGTACTGCAGCAAACCCACACTGGTTGAATAAATCGGGTTGCGAACTATGTCCGTCAAACCACTTATATCCTGAGGCACTCCGAGTCGCACTGGCATATGGAAAATTTCTTCTGCCAACTCGATAACGCCCTCCATCTTTGAAGTACCGCCCGTCAGCACAATGCCCGCCGCAACCAGATCTTCGTAGCCACTGCGACGCAACTCGGCCTGCACCAGAGTAAAAAGTTCGTCATAGCGAGGCTCGACCACAGCCGCCAGTTGCTGACGCGACAGATCGCGCGGTGGCCGCTCACCGACGCTCGGCACCTTGATGGTTTCATCTTCGCCAGCCAGCTGGGTCAACGCACAGGCGTACTTGATCTTGATTTCTTCGGCGTACTGGGTCGGCGTTCGCAGGGCCATCGCTATATCATTGGTGACCTGATCACCGGCTATAGGAATGACGCCGGTATGCTTGATGGCCCCCTCGGTAAAGATCGCAATATCAGTGGTGCCGCCCCCGATATCCACCATGCACACACCGAGCTCTTTCTCATCTTCAGTGAGTACGGCGTAGCTGGACGCCAACTGTTCCAGAATGACGTCTTCTACTTCCAGTCCGCAGCGGCGGATGCATTTTTCAATGTTCTGTACAGCGTTTACCGCACAGGTCACCAGGTGCACCTTGGCCTCGAGCCTGACACCCGACATACCCAGCGGCTCGCGAATACCTTCCTGATCATCGACCACGTATTCCTGGGGCAGGATATGCAGTACTTTCTGATCCGCCGGAATTGCCACTGCCTGCGCCGCATCGATAACGCGCTCGAGATCCAGCGGAAACACTTCGCGATCCCGAATGGCGACAATACCGTGAGAGTTCAGGCTGCGAATGTGACTACCGGCGATACCCACATACACGCTGTGAATCTGACAGCCGGCCATCAACTCGGCCTCTTCTATCGCGCGCTGAATCGACTGCACCGTCGACTCGATATTCACCACCACGCCTTTCTTCATGCCACGAGAGGGGTGCGATCCGATACCGACGATTTCCAGCACGCCTTCATCGTTGATTGCGCCCACTATCGCGACCACTTTTGATGTGCCGATATCGAGCCCGACAATCATGCGATCTGAATGAGTACTCGCCATGCTTAAACCTTCCCCCAGCTTATCGCTTTGAGTAATGCCAATATTTTAATTTTCACGAGCGCTTTCCTCGCCAGTCGACAGCGACCCCGTTGATATAACGGGTATCCACCTGTTGAACCTCAGCAAAACGGCTGCTCAGCGCTTCGCGGTACACCAGCAGGAATCGGCGCATATTCTGTACCGGCTGCTCCCGCCCCAGGCGAATAACCACGCTGTCCCGCGTCACCGCACTCCACTGCCCTTGCTCATCCAGCGAAAACTGGCTCAGTTCGATGCCGGTATCACTGAGCAGTTGCGCCGTAAGTTGGTAGGCGCGCATCACGGCTACCGAAGCGGCATCCGGGCCATTTAAGGTCGGCAGCGCCAGTTGTTTGGGTAAGTTTTCCGGAATAAAAATTTCACCCCGGTGATTGAGCAAGGCCTTGCGTCCCCAGTAGGCAATCGGCGACTGTTCTTCAATAGTCACCTTGAGCGAACGAGGCCAGGCCCGTTCAACCCGCGCATGCAACACCCAGGGCTCTTGTTCAAGACTGGCCTTGATCGCATCGAGATCCAGCCCCAGGTAGCCCGTCTGTAAATGCGGGTTAACTCGCTCAACCAACTGCGCCTGCGGCGTATGCTGAATATCACCGGCAAAGGCGACCCGCTCCACAGAAATATCTCCGATCGACATCAGGAACCGGCTGACACCAAAGCCCAGGCCGCCGAGCAGAAACAGCAGCGACAGCGGCTTCAGCACAAGCAGAAACCGCTGGGCAAACCGGCGCTCGTGACGCTGCACTCTGGCCCGTTTTCTGACTGCGCCTTTTCTCTCTTTGCGTGCCATCAGATTGCCTGCTCCAGAATTCTCATGACCAGCTCGTCAAAGTCCCAGCCATAGGCCTTCGCTGCCATCGGCACCAGGCTGTGATCGGTCATGCCGGGAATGGTGTTTACTTCCAGCAACTGAAAGTTCCCCGCCGAGTCGCGCATAACATCAACGCGGCCCCAGCCCCTGCAGCCTGCTGCATTGAACGCGGCCAGCGCCAGGTCGCGAAGCTCTTCCTGTTCACCGTCAGACAAACCGCAGGGACAAATGTACCGTGTTGACGACGACTGATACTTGGCCTCGAAATCATAAAACCGGTTGTCCGTTTCGAGACGAATCGCGGGCAGCACATGCTCCCCCACTATCGCGACGGTATATTCCGCACCGCTAACCCATTGCTCCGCCAGTGTGACGCCATAGCGGCGGGCCAGTTCCCAGGCTTGCTTGAGCTCATCCTGAGAAGACACCCGCATCATGCCAATACTGGAGCCTTCATTGGTGGGCTTCACAATGCATTCACCCAAGTCGGCGAATACGGACGCAAAATCGGTGTCTGCCGTTAATATGGCAAAGCGCGGAGTCGGTAATCTGGCTCCGGCCCAGACCTGTTTGGTGCGCAGTTTATCCATCGACAGGGCTGAGCCGAGCACGCCGCTGCCGGTGTACCTGAGGCCTTTCACTTCAAGGGCGCCCTGCACTGTACCGTCTTCACCGCCGGGCCCATGCAGCGCCAGAAAGGCGACCGTACAACCCTCAAGTTGTTGCAACCAGTCCTGCTCCGCTGTATCCACAAAGCGCTGCGGCAAGTCCAGTCGCTCGAAAGCCTGCTGCACAGCTCGACCGGAGCGCAGCGAAATCTCGCGTTCGGCCGATTGCCCACCCGCGAGAATCGCGACCGTCCCGGGCAATTTTTTCAACAGCGATGTCTGCAACTTCGCTTTACTCATTTCTGCCACGTCATTCCTGCTAACTGCTGTGCGATAGCACCAATATTGCCCGCCCCCTGCGTCAGCACGACATCACCCGGTCGCACAACCGAGAGCAGGGTTTCGGGGAGACGTTCCATGTCTTCCACATAAATCGGGTCGAGCTTGCCTAACTGCCGAATGCTGCCGCAAAGGCTCCGCGAATCCGCACCGGGAATACTCGGCTCGCCGGCTGAATACACATTCAACATCAGCAGCATATCGACCTTTCCCAGCACCTTGACGAAATCGTCGTAAAGGTCGCGGGTGCGGGTATAGCGGTGAGGCTGGTTGATCATCAGCAAACGACGATCGGGCCAGGCCTGACGCACCGCATTGATAGTCGCTTCCACCTCGGTGGGATGGTGGCCATAGTCATCGACCAGGATGGCACTGCCATCCGCCAGCGGCTGCTCGCCATAAATCTGAAAGCGCCGGCCAACGCCCTGATAGGCCTCAATACCGGAGCAGATATGCTCACCGGCAATATCTTCATCGGTCGCCACCGCGATCGCCGCTGCGGCATTCAACACGTTGTGAACGCCAGGCTGATTGATCGTCAGTGACAGCACATCGCCCTGAGCTACCCGCGCGACCTCAAAGTGTGAACGCAAGCCATCCTTGCGGACATTCTGAATTCGAAAATCAGCTTTTTCATCGAACCCGTAGGTAAGCACCTGACGCGAGATGTCCGGCAGAATAGATCGAATAACCGGATCATCAATGCAAACCACCGCGACACCGTAAAACGGCAGGTTGTGCAGAAATTCAATGAAGGTTTTCTTCAGCTTTTCAAAGTCACCGCCGTAGGTGCCCATATGATCCGCTTCAATATTCGTGACCACCGAAACCATCGGTTGCAGATGCAGGAATGACGCGTCACTCTCGTCAGCCTCGGCGATCAGATAGCGACTCTCACCAAGCTGGGCGTTGGTGCCGGCGCTGTTTACCTTGCCACCAATAACAAACGTCGGGTCGAGACTGGCCTGAGCAAAAATGCTGGCGATGATACTGGTCGTCGTGGTTTTTCCGTGGGTGCCGGCAACCGCAATACCGTGGCGGTATCGCATCAACTCGGCGAGCATTTCGGCACGACGAACGACCGGCACCCGCAATGCGGCAGCACCTGCAACTTCCGGGTTTTCGCGATCGACGGCACTGGAGACAACAACGACATCCACACCGGCAATATTGTCCTGATGGTGACCAATAACCACCGTCATGCCCAATGAGCGTAAATGGGCTACGGTTGCCGATTCTCGGAGATCAGAACCGGACACGGTGTAACCCAGATTGTTCAGCACCTCGGCAATCCCGCTCATACCGGCACCGCCGATGCCGACAAAATGTATGCGCTTAACACGTCGCATTTCCGGTATTACAAAGGAATCTTTCTTAGCCATTGGCACACTCCATACACAACTGTGCCGCCACCCGGGCTGCATCGGGTTTCGCCAATGATCTGGCGGCCACGGCCATCGTCAAAAAAGGATCTCGCTCGACAACGGCGTGCCGTAATTTTTGTTCAAGCAGGCTGGCATCCAGACTGGCTTGCTCAATGATTTCACCCGCGCCTTCCGACTCCAGCCAGCGCGCATTGGCCCGCTGGTGATCGTCGATGGCCTGTGGCAGCGGCACCAACCAGGCGCCGACACCGGCGGCGGTCAGTTCTGCCACCGTCAGCGCGCCCGCCCGGCACAACACAATATCGGCCCAGGCATAGGCTGCAGCCATGTCTTCAATAAAGGCTTCAGCTCGAACCTCGACAGCGCACTGGGCGGTCTGTTGCAAAACCGTATCGATGTGAGCGGCGCCTGTCTGATGCCAGACTTCCAGAGGGAAATCGGCGGGCAACTGCATCAGGGTTTCAATCACCGCGCGATTTATAGCCAACGCTCCCTGACTTCCACCAAGCACCAGGAGTCGCAGCTTTTCGCCGCGACCGGCAAAGCGCTGTTCAGGTTCAGGCAGTGCCGAGATTTCCTCGCGTACCGGATTGCCGATATAGCGATTCTTTGCACCGCCCAGAGCAATCGGATATCCGGTCAGCGCCAGTTTCGCAAAGCGTACCAACAGACGGTTGGTCGTACCGGCCACGGCGTTCTGCTCATGAATCAGCAAGGGTGTCCGCGTGAGCCAGGCAGCCAGGCCACCGGGACCTGCCACATAGCCTCCCAGGCCGATCACACAGGCCGGGCGCACCTTCAACATCAAGAACATGGCAGAAAACACGCTGACGCCTGCGCGTACGACTGCAATCAGGCGCGAAAGAATCCCCTTGCCGCGAATTCCCTGCACGGGCAACAGATTCAAGGTAATGCCATTGGCCGGAACCACCCGCGCTTCGATACCCCGCCCGGTACCGATCCACTGCACCTGCACACCGTCAGCCTGCAAGGCCTTGGCAACGGCAAGCGCCGGGAAGACATGACCACCGGTACCGCCGGCCATCACCAGCACCCGTTTTGCGGAGGTATCAACGCCGTTCATGGCGACCTCCGTTTTCCTGGCTGATGCGGGCAACCATCGCCATCATGATCACGCACACCAGCAAACTGCTACCGCCGTAACTCATGAAGGGCAGGGTCAAACCTTTGGTGGGCAGAAGCCCCGTATTCACACCGATATTGATAAACACCTGCGCCGACAACATGATCGCGAAGCCATAGGCGACAAAGGCATTGAAGGGCTTTCCAACGTTTTCGGCCACGCGCGCGATGCGCAATACCCGAGCGATCAGCGCCACAAACAAAGCCAGCACAAACATGGCACCCAGAAAACCAAATTCTTCCGCCCAAATTGCAAAGACGAAGTCCGTGTGTGCTTCGGGCAGGTAAAACAGCTTCTGGATACTGTTCCCCAGCCCCAACCCCGTCCACTCACCGCGGCCAAAGGCAATTAAAGATTGCGTTAATTGATAGCCGCTGTTGAATTGATCAGCCCATGGGTCGGTGAAAGCGGTCAGGCGCTTCATGCGATAGGGAGAGATCATGACCGTGGCCACCAGCACGGCGACACAGGCGGCAATAACGGCAAGAAACTGTACTAACTTCACCCCCGCAAGAAACAGCAGTGCCAGCGCGGTTCCCACGGTGACCACTGTGGCGCCAAAATCCGGCTCCATCATCAGCAGCAGCGTCACCACAGAAACCACCGCCATGGGCTTAACAAAACCGGCGAATTTACTTTTGACCTCTTCGTGGCGACGTACCAAATACCCTGCCAAATAAAGGACCACAAACAGCTTCACGAACTCGGATACCTGCAGGGTAAGCGGACCAAAGGCGAGCCAGCGACGACTGCCGTTGACTTCCCGACCAATGCCCGGAATCAACACCAGGGCCAGCAGGACAAACCCAACCAGCAACAACAACCAGCTACTATTGCGCCAGGTATCCATCGGCACCTGATAGGTCAACACCGCCAGCACACTCGCCAGTAAAAGATAGATACCGAAGCGCTTGGCGAAAAAGAAACCGTCGCCGTACTGGCGATTAGCGAATTCAATCGAGGCCGAGGTCATGGCGATAAAGCCGATAACCAGCAAGGCCACAACCAAGCCGGCGAGAAGGCCATCCAGATGCTCCGTGCCGGCTTTGTTCAGGCGCAGACTTTCCATCAGTGCAGCCTCCCCTGAGCCAGTCGATTGACCGCATCAACAAAACAGTCGCCGCGATGTTCGTAGCTACGAAACATGTCGAAGCTTGCACAGGCCGGCGATAACAGCACAGCATCTCCGGTTTGGGCGAAGTCACTGGCAGCGTCCACCGCCTCGTCCATGGTTGTCACACAGCGCGAGGGTAATTTTTTATCCAGCAATTCATCCAGTAACGGCGCAGATTCGCCAAAGAACACGGCCGCGCGGCCTGTGTCCTGAAGCGCTTCAACCAGCGGTTGCAGATCAGCGCCCTTGGCCTGTCCGCCCGCAAGCAGCACCACACGGAAACGCTCACCAAGGCCACGAAGCGATGCGATAGCTGCGCCGACATTGGTGCCTTTTGAATCGTTGTAATAGGCAACGCCAGCGACGTCTGCCACATGCTGACAACGGTGCGGCAAGCCACGGAAATCACGCAGCGCCGTCAGCATTGCGTCCATTGGCAGGCCCAACGCATGACCCAACGCCAGCGCCGCCAGCGCGTTGGCCAGATTATGACGGCCCGCGAGATGAATCTCGTCGGCGGCCACAAGGCGATCG
>JBFHCW010000104.1:0-7443 GCA_041585035.1 Litorivivens sp. | reverse complement strand
TGAGCTGCAAGTTACAAACCTGTAATTTGTCACAGCGAACCACATTTTAATCACGAGCTTTCTTAAGAATCAACGATCTAACCGGAACAGCTAGAGAGTTTCAGTGCCACCCTGCCAACGTGTACACAGGTTACGAAAACACCGCTTTTCGGTAACACTTGCTTCAATCTGTGTAACAGCGCGACTATTTTTCGAGCAACAATCACAGCTTTTGCTCACTTATTAATCAAACAAGGACATTGCCGGTCACAAATAATTCACGCGAAAGCGCTTTTACCCCCTGATTTTAGTTAAGGAAAACCAAAGGTTTTTTCGCGGTAACACCTTTTCAAAGGCTTTTGTGAACAATTGCCTAACGAATTCTCAGCAACTCAGGCACGACGCCGATACTCCACAAAGCGAAAGCGCCAGTCGTCTTCTTCTCCGGGCTCTTCGCTTGCCACCTCCCAGCAGGCATCGAGTTCAGGAAAGAACGCATCCCCCTCAACCTCGGCATCCACCTCAGTCAGGTAGAGCCGCTCCGCATGGGGCAACAGGGAGCGGTAGAGCTGCTCACCGCCTATCACCATGACTTCAGCAGCGCCGTCAGCCGCAGCCACATCATCGGCGAGCGCCAGCGCGGACGCCGTACTCGTAGCCACCCTGACACCCTCAGGACGGTAGCCCTCCTGACGAGTTACCACAATATTGGTGCGCCCCGGCAGAGGACGGCCAATCGATTCAAAGGTCTTGCGCCCCATCACCACAGGCTTGCCCAGCGTAGTGCGCTTGAAATGCTTGAGGTCCGCCGAAATATGCCAGGGCAGCGCGTTGTCGCGCCCAATCACCCGGTTGCGGGACATGGCTGCGATCATGGCCAAACGGATACTACTCATACCGCGATCGGCGCCTTGATCGCGGGCTGCGGCTGGTAATTATCAAAGATGAAATCTTCAAACTCGTAATCAAAGATGGAGTCCGGTCGGCGCGCAAAACGCAAGCTAGGAAGCGGCCCGGGCTTGCGCTTTAGCTGCTCGTAGACAATATCGTCAGTCAGATGATTCAGGTAGAGGTGGCAGTCGCCAAAGGTGTGCACAAACTCGCCAACATCGAGATCACACTGCTGGGCCACCATATGGGCCAGCATGGAATAGCTCGCGATATTGAAGGGCACACCCAGAAACAGATCGGCGCTGCGCTGGTACAGCTGACAGGACAGTCGCCCCTCGGCGACGTAGAACTGAAACAGCGTGTGACAGGGTGGCAAAGCCGCCTTGCCGTTGCGCGCATTTTCCTGCGGGCTCAGGGTTTCATCGGGCAAGTCCGCCGGATTCCAGCCGCTGACGATCAAGCGCCGGGAATCAGGTTTGGTCTTGATCATCCGAATCAGCTCACTGATCTGATCAACGGTTGAGCCATCGGGGCAGGCCCAGCTGCGCCACTGCTTGCCGTAGATTGGGCCGAGATCGCCGTTTTCCAGCGCCCATTCGTCCCAGATACTGACGCCGCGCTCTTTCAGCCAGTTGTTGTCACAACTGCCGTTGAGAAACCAGATCAATTCATAAATAACGCTGCGCAGATGCACTTTCTTGGTGGTGAGCAGGGGGAAGCCCTGCTGCAGATCAAAGCGCAACTGACGACCAAATACCGAACGCGTCCCGACACCTGTGCGATCGGACTTGTCCACGCCGTTGTCGATCACATCCTGCATCATATCCAGATACTGTTTCATGCTTTTCCCTTGTTCTTTCGAGGGCGTTTTTGGGTTCCGGCAGCCACTTGCCCCTCATTACGGCGATAGGCCCATAGGAGGACACCCACACCAACCAGAATCATTGGCAGGGACAAGACCTGTCCCCGCGTGAGCCAACCAAAGGCCACAAACCCGAGATGGGCGTCCGGCTCGCGCACAAATTCGACCAGAAACCGGAACACGCCGTAAAACAGAACGAAGACCGCCCCCACCGACCATTCGGGCCGAGGCTTTCGCGAGAACCAGAACACAATGGCGAACAGGATTACGCCTTCGAGGGCAAACTGATAAAGCTGGGACGGATGTCGCGGCAACTGCGACGGGTCACGCGGGAACACCATCGCCCAGGGCACATCGCTGACGCGCCCCCAGAGTTCCTGGCCGATAAAATTACCCAAGCGTCCCAGCCCCAGGCCGATCGGCACCAGAGGCGCGACAAAATCCATCAGCTCGCCAAAGCGCAGTTTCTGGCTGCGGGCATACCACCACTGGGCCACAATCACCCCGAGCAGACCACCGTGAAAGGCCATGCCCCCCTCGTTTACCCGGAACAACCACAACGGGTCGGCCAACAGGCGATCGAAGCCATAGAACAGCACATAACCAAGGCGGCCGCCGAGTACGACTCCGAGCGCGCCATAAAAAATGATGTCGTCCACCTGCTCCCGAGACACGGGGCGCCAGGGCTGGGCACTGCGCTGGCGGGCGAGCCACCACGCGGCCGCAAAGCCGACGAGATACATCAGGCCATACCAGTGGATGGCAATCGGTCCGAGCTGCACCGCGACCGGATCGAAACCTGGGTGAGTAAGCATTTACAAATTCCCGAGAATAAACTGAGCGCCGATAATACCGAGGAACACGGCGAATACCTTTTTCAAATGCCGCTCGGGCAAACGCTGCGCCAGACGCGCCCCGACACGGGCAAACAGGGTACTGGTAAATACAATCCCGATAAAGGCCGGCCAGTAAACGAAACCGGTGCTGTAGGCTGGCAGACCTTCACGCCCCCAGCCCGCCCAGATATTGGTGGCAAAGCCGACGATCGCAATGGGAAGACCACAGGCTGCCGACACCCCGACCGCATGCTGCATGCGCACGTTGGACCAACTCAGATAGGGCACGGTCAGCGAACCGCCACCAATACCAAACAGTGCCGACACATAGCCGATTACCGCACCCGCAACCGACAGACCCGCCCGCCCCGGCACAACCCGACCCGGCCGCGGCCTGAAATTGAACCCCATCTGCAAGGCCATCAGCAAGGCAAAGCAACCGAACAGGATTTGCAACAGATTGCCCGCCATCCCGGCGGCCGTATGCACTCCTAACACAACGCCCGCCGCGATAGCCGGTGCCAGCCTCCAGAACAAAGACCAGTCAACATTGCCGTAGAGGTGGTGCGCCCGCACCGAGCTGATGGAGGTAAACACGATCGTCGCCAGCGAGGTGCCGATGGCCAACTGGGTCAGTGTTGCCACCGGAAAATCCAGCAGTGTGAAGCTGTACACCAGCGCCGGCACAATAATCAGGCCGCCGCCGACACCGAACAGTCCCGCTGTCAGGCCAGCGACAGCCCCGACCAGCAGGTAGCTAATTAACACCATGAGCTAGTCCGTATACTTCGGGAAAAACAGACAAATACACAACAAGGCTTGTCCCCGGCCGCAAATAGCCTGCTATCATATCGTCACCCCCCCAGCCTAATAATTTCTAATTATGTGCCTGATTATTGCTGCCTGGAAAAGCCATCCCAAATTCCCGCTGATTGTTGCAGCCAACCGCGATGAGTTTTTCCAGCGCCAAAGCATTGCCGCGCATTTCTGGAAAGATTCACCCACCGTGCTCGGCGGTCGAGACATGGAGAAAGGCGGCACCTGGCTCGGCGTCAATCGCCAGGGGCATCTGGCCGCGGTCACCAATTTCCGCGGTGGCGAGCTACCGGCCCAAGGCCGCTCCCGCGGCGAACTGGTTGCCCGCTATCTGCTCAGTGGCGAATCATGCGCACGTTTTCTCACCCGACTCGATCCCGAGCGCAGCCTTTACAACCCCTTCAATCTGTTAGCGTATGACGGCGACACGCTGGCCTTTACCGCTGACGACCACGCCGGCCACGAACTGCTTTCGCCGGGTATTCATGTGATCGGCAACTCGCGTCTGGATACCGACGAACGCAAGGTGCAGGTTGCCCGCGCGGAAATGGCCAAATGCCTGCATACAAAACCGACGCCCGAGCGCCTGATCGCGCTTCTCGCTAATCGCGACGCCACGCTCACCGCGGGCAGCGACCGGGAGCGTGCACTGTCTGCGTTTTTTGTCGACCTTGGCGAGCACGGCTACGGCACTCGCGCCACCACGATAGTGCTGATCGACGCACTCGGCAATGTGACCTTTTGCGAGCAGCCCTACGATGAAGCCGGCAAACCCGGCAACGCACTGACCTACGCGTTTAACCGCTTCGAATTGCCGGAGAAACAGACTAGCTGAGGCGCAGCGGAACTCTGCGAGCTAACGCTTTGGGCGCAGTTTTTCGCCCATGGTCGGCTGCAGCATTTTATCCACACCGGCTGCAATCATGGCATCGCGGACCAGCTCTTTAACGTCCACCGAGGACTCCTGAACCAGCGCTTGCTCGAGCAGTTTTTTAGCCGCCGCCAGACTCTGGCTGCGAATGACCGATTTCACCTTGAGCAGGCTGCTCGCGTTCATCGACAGCATGTCGTAACCCATCGCCAACAGCAGAATAGCCGCTCCGGGATCGCCCGCCAGCTCGCCGCAAATGCCCACCGGTTTGCCTTCTGCCTGCGCAGCCTGAGCCACATCGTTAAGCGCCCGCAAAACCGCCGGATGCAGCGAATGGTATAGGTCGGCCACCCGGGCGTTGTTGCGATCCACCGCCAGCAGATATTGTGTCAGATCGTTGGAGCCTACCGACAAAAAGTCTACCCGCCGCGCCATCTCACGGGCCTGATACACCGCCGCCGGCACTTCCACCATGACACCGATCGGCGGCAATTTGGCTTGCACGCCCTCGTCAACCAGCTCATCGTGGGCGCGGTAGATCAGCTCCAGCGCCTCTTCCAGTTCCGGCACATTGCTGATCATCGGTAGCATGATGCGCAGGTTGTCCATGCCCACACTGGCTTTCAGCATGGCCCGCACCTGTACCAGAAAAATCTCCGGGTGGTCGAGGGTCACGCGAATGCCGCGCCAGCCCAGAAAGGGGTTTTCTTCTTCAATCGGGAAATAGGGCAGAGATTTATCACCGCCGATATCCAGCGTGCGCATGGTCACCGGCAGTGGTGAAAAGGCCTGCAACTGCTCGCGGTAAATCACCCGCTGCTCTTCCTCACTGGGAAAGCGCTCGCGCAACAAAAAGGGAATCTCCGTGCGGTACAGACCCACACCCTCGGCGCCATGATCGATTGAGCGAGCCACATCAGCCATCAGGCCGGTATTCACCCAGAGCGGCACACGGCGCCCATCGAGCGTTTCGCAGGGCTCGTTGCGAAGACTTTCCAGCCCCTTGCTCAGTTCCTGCTGTTCGGTATATATCGCCTCAAAACGGGCATAGAGCTCTTTCGACGGATTGTAATGGACAATACCGTTGTAGCCGTCCAGCACCAGCTGGGCGCCTTCCACTTGGGTGAAGGGCAGGTCGACCGCCCCCATAATGGTAGGCACCCCCATGGCACGCGCCAGGATGGCCACGTGGGAATTGCTCGATCCGCGAACACTGACCAGCCCCGCCAGTTTCTCCCGGGGCACTTCGGCCATGATTGAGGCAGTCAATTCCTCGCCGACAAGAATGGTGCGCTCGGGGTATTCAATATCACGGGTATTGGCGGTCTGCAGATAGGCCAGCACCCTGCGCCCCAAGTCCTTGACGTCGGTGGCCCGCTCTTTGAGGTAAGCATCTTCCATGCTTTCAAAGGTACGGATGTGGGAGATGACGACCTGGGCAAGCGCACCCTGCGCCCACTCCCCTTCGCGAATACGGCCTTCAATCTCCAGCCCCAGCGCCCGGTCGTCGAGCATGCTGAGATAGACATCAAACAGCGCCTGCTCTTCTTTGGCGAGCTTGTCCTGCAGGCGATTCTTGATTGCGGTGATGTCTTCGCGCACGGCCTGCAGGCATTGAAAAAAGAAGGCGACCTCCGCGTCTATATCCTCGCAGGGGCGGCTCGGCACGGCGTACAGATCCGCCTCCGGAATAACCAGTACTGCGGTGCCCATGGCAATGCCGGGCGCGCCGGGAATGCCGGTAAATTCCGCACTGCGCGAGGGGTCGCGCTGGCGATTCTTGCCACCGATGGCGCCGGTGGCCTTGGCGTGGGCGATGACTCCGGCGAGCTGGGCGGACATGGTGACCAGAAAGGCCTCTTCGTCCTCGTCGAAGCGCCGACTGTCCTTCTGCTGTACGACCAGCACACCCTGCAGGCGCCGCTGGTGAATTATCGGCACCCCCAAAAAGGAGTGATACAGCTCTTCGCCAATGCCTTCGAGATAAAAGTAACTGGGGTGTTTTTCCGCGTTGTCCAGATTCAGCGGTTCTTCACGCCGCGCCACGACACCCACCAGGCCCTCGTCTTCGGCGAGACTGACAACGCCCACCAGCTTGGGATTAAAGCCCTGGTTTGCCATCATCACCAGACGGCCGGATTCAAAATCCTTGAGGTAGACCGTGCACACCTCAACGCCCATCACCTGAGCAATGCGCTGCACCATGATGTCCAGCGCCGACTCCAGATCGTCGGCGGCATTAACCGCCTGCACAATCCGGCGCAGGGCATCAAGCATCATTTGCCTGCACCCCGCGCGCCTTCACTAACAAGCCGACTGTGGCGCGCGCAAAGTTCTTTCATCGCGCGCCGATAGACATCCCGCTTGAAGGTCACCACCTGATTGACCGGATACCAGTAACTAACCCAATCCCAGGCATCAAATTCCGGCCGGGCAGGGTCACCACCGAGATTCACATCATCGTCTGCGCCGAGAAACTCGAGCAGGAACCACTTCTGCTTCTGGCCAATGCACACGGGCCCACTACTGTTACGACGCACCAAGCGTTGCGGCAGGCGATAACGCAGCCAGCCGCGGGTAGCACCGGCGACCCTGACGTGCTCCGGCTGGAGGCCAACTTCCTCCGCCAGTTCCCGATACAGCGCCTGCTCGGGGCTCTCACCCTGCTTGATCCCTCCCTGAGGAAACTGCCAGGCATTTTGGCCGGCACGACGCGCCCACAGCACCTGACCCTGGCCATTCGCCAGAACCATGCCGACATTGGGCCTGAATCCTTCCGCGTCTATCACTCCATTACTCTCGTCGTTTGTTTCGTAATATGTTGTTAGTGAAACACTTTTGCTACTGTCGCACGCAATTCATTGTTCCACAATTCCCCAGTGCAGGGAATCAGCAGAAATCACGGGCGCAAAGCCCGTGAAATACGCGCCGGCAATCGCTATGCTAACGCCTCCGTAAAAAACCGTGGCAGGCACGACGTGGCATTAGCAATTTTTGATCTCGATAACACGCTGCTCGGCGGCGACAGCGACCACGCCTGGGGTGAGTTTCTGGTAGACCGTCAGCTGGTGGATGGCAATGCCTTTCGGGAGGCCAACGACCGCTTCTATCAACAGTACCAGGATGGGGAGCTCGATATTCATGCCTACCTGCGCTTTGCGCTTGAGCCGCTGACGCGCTTCAACGCC
>JBFHCW010000103.1:0-7470 GCA_041585035.1 Litorivivens sp. | reverse complement strand
GTGCTGAGGCCCGTAATACCGGCGCCGATAATACTGGCCGCCAGCAGGAACAACGTCACCGGCAGGAAGGTGGTGGCGCTTGACGCTTGCGGCGGCTGTTCCTGAGGTTCTGCCCGCACCACCTCAATTTCACCGGACTCCATTCGCCGGTGAAGGCTCTCCACCAGCTCCGCGGATGCAGCATCGACCACCCAGATTACCTGAGCGCCCTGCCACTCGCTGATCTGGTGTGGAATACCCCTACCGGCCAGCAGAGCCGCCAGCGGTCGCAGGTCGTAATGGAGCGGGACGCGCAATGCCTCGTAGTTCATTCAGCCTTCCAGAACAGCCCTTATTCTTAATTGCCCAGTTTTCCACCCCAGCCCAGCTTGTCGCGACAGCTCGCGTAAAAACTGTGATCTGCGGGGTGAATCATGGTCATTTTATGGGGCTTTTTGCGGACGTAGACAACATCACCGGGTCGTGTGGGTATGACTTCCTGACCGTCGCAGGTGACCGGCGCTGGCATCTTGTTATCCGCCTGGATAACAATCTTGATCTCGCTTTTGCCGTCCACCACGATTGGCCGGCTGCTGAGGGTATGGGGAAACATCGGCACCAACACGATGGCATCCAGCTTGGGATGCATAATCGGACCGCCGCCAGACATGGAATAGGCGGTAGAACCCGTTGGCGTCGAGATAATCAAGCCGTCGGAACGCTGGCGGTAAACAAATTCCCCCTCGATATACAGGTCGAACTCCATCATATGGGCTGAGGTTCCGGAGTTGACGACCACGTCGTTGAGGGCCTCACCCACACCCACCGGCTCGCCCTGACGCTTGACTTCCACATCCAGCAAAAAGCGCTTTTCGAGCGTGTAGTGGCCATCGAGTACCGCGCCGACCTGCTCTTCCAGCTCGTCCGGCGAAATATCGGTGAGAAAACCGAGGCGCCCGCGGTTAATACCCAGTATCGGGGCGGGCTGTTTGGACAGCGTGCGGGCAGCGCCCAGGAAACTGCCGTCGCCCCCGACCACGATTACCAGATCACAGGTTTCGCCAATGGTCTTGCGTGGGCTCACCCGCAAGCCGTGATTGGGCAACAGCGAAGCGATATGCTCTCCGAGCACAACTGTCAGGCCGCGCGACTGTAGAAAGTTAACGAGTCGTTGCAAGGTTTCTGCAACCCCGTTACCTTCACGTCCTACAATGCCAATGTTCCGAAATAAATCCATATTCCTGCCCTAACCAAGGCCCGCCAGTATCGCACTATGAACGCGTTTATTCATGCTCTAAAACACCCGCGCGTGCGCGAGCTTGCCTGGATCTGTTTTTCCGAACCCATCATCCATGACCCCGGTGCGCTGGCGTGCAAGGTTACCGCAGCTGACTTTGAACTGCACGAAGCCCGACGCGAGGCCCTGCTGGCCCTCGACATGGCTCCCCAGCCGCTGCTGCGCCATCTTGAAGACAACTGCCGATCAAGGCGTTTGGGGCTGGTATTCGAGAGCTACTGGCACTTCTTTTTGCAGCAGGATGAGGAAACCGAGCTGATTGCCCACAATCTGGCCGTGCGCGACGGTGGCCGAACCCTGGGTGAGTTTGATGTGCTGTACTACTGCCATCGCCGCCAGCAGGCCATTCATCTGGAACTGGCGCTGAAGTATTTCATGGCGACACCACAGCCACTCCAGGCCGGCAGCCCCATGAGCCAATGGCTCGGCCCCAACAGCCGCGACCGGCTGGATATCAAGTGGCAGCGTATGCGCGACCATCAGCTGGCGCTGCCCGACAAACCCGCCGGCCGGGCGATGCTAAACGAACTTGGCGTGAGTGAGATAGCACAGGAAGTCGCCGTAAAAGGCTGGCTGTTTTATCACCCGGAGCGCCCGGTGGAAGCCGCCCCGATCAACCCGGCGCACTGTCGCGGTTTGTGGCAGACACTGGGCGATTTTTCCGAACGGGAACAGGCCTCTGACTGGCGCTATCTGGCCAAGCCTGACTGGCTGGCCGATTTCAGCAGCGCGGCCGCGCTGGAAGAAAAACACTGGGCGCTGGCCAAGCTGCGCCCAATTATGCTGATCAATCAGGCGCAGGAACGCCGCATGATAGCGCCCGACAACTGGCCCGAAACCGTGCTGGCGGAGCCCTGAGCTCACCAGCGGCTTGGCATCAGGGCATATCGTCGATCGGCTCGCCTTCTTTCTCCGGGATCATCAGGTCTTCCTGACGAATACCCATGAACAACATAAAGCTGGCGGCAACGTAGATAGAGGAGTAGGTACCCACCACGATGCCCACGGTCAACGCCTGGGCAAAGCCGCGAATCATTTCCCCACCGGTAAACAACAGCGCCAGCAAAACCAGCAAGGTGGTCAACGACGTCACCAAGGTCCGCCCCAGGGTATCGGTCAGCGAGATATTGATCACCTCGACCGGAGATTGCTTGCGCAATTTGCGGAAATTCTCGCGAATACGGTCAGATACAACGATGGTGTCGTTCAGCGAGTAACCGATAACCGCCAGCAGCGCGCCCAGTACCGTCAGGTCGAAGTCGAGCTGCAGCAGCGAGAAGATACCCAGCACGATAATCACATCGTGCCCCAAAGCGACCACGGCACCAAAGGCAAACTTGAGCTGGAAGCGCATGGAGATGTAAATCAGCACCACGACCAGCGCCAGCAGAATGGCCAGGCCGCCCTGCTCGCGCAGTTCCTCGCCCACTTGCGGTCCAACAAACTCGATCCGCCGCAGTTCTACATCACTGCCCGCCGACTGCTGCAAGATGCCGAGAATCTGTTCACCCAAATCCGGGCTCATCCCCTGCGGCAGCCGCACCAGTACGTCAGTGTCAGCACCAAAATTGACGACCACGGCATCGTCGTAACCGGCCTCTGACAGTGCGCCACGCACATTAGTCAGTGGCTCGGCCTGTTCGTACACCACTTCAACCAATGTGCCACCGGTAAAGTCGAGACCGAAGTTCAGACCGCGTATGGCCAGCGAGCCTATAGACAGCAAGACCAGGCCGATGGATAAGGCCGCCGCAAGTTTGCGGACGCCCATGAAATTTATCACTCGATCAGTCATCACGAACCTCAGATCGCCAGTTTGTTGACACGGCGACCGCCGTAAATCAGGTTAATAATGGCGCGCGTGCCCATTATCGCGGTAAACATCGACGTCAAAATACCGATGGACAAGGTCACGGCGAAGCCTTTCACCGGCCCGGTGCCCACGGCGTAAAGAATCACCGCCACAATCAATGTGGTGATATTGGCATCCATGATGGTAACAAACGCGCGATCAAAGCCCGCCGATATGGCCTGCTGCGGGGACGCGCGATTTTTCAGCTCCTCGCGGATACGGGCAAAAATCAGTACGTTGGCATCCACCGCCATACCGACAGTCAGCACGATACCGGCAATACCCGGCAAGGTCAGTGTGGCCGACAATACCGACATGACCGCGATCAGCAGCACGATGTTCGCGCTCAGTGCACACACCGCAGCTACACCAAAGACCCGGTAGTAAACCAGCATGAACAGGGCAACCATGCTCAGACCGATCTGCACAGACAGCACGCCCTGCTTGATATTTTCAGCACCGAGCGAAGGGCCTACGGTGCGCTCTTCCACAAAGTCGATCGGCGCTGCCAGTGCACCGGCACGCAGCAGCAGTGCCAGTTCAGCCGCTTCGGCAGGACTTTCCAGGCCGGTAATACGAAACTGCACACCCAGCGCGTCGCGAATGGTCGCCAGACTGATGATGTGTTTCTCGTCGTAAGGGGTTTTTACGATTTTCTCGCTGCCGTCCGCCGCTTCTACGTAGGTAGTGCGGTTTTTCCGTTCGATAAACAGGACACCGAGGCGGCGGTTGATATTGTGACGTGTCACCCGGTGCATCATGGCACCGCCTTCACTGTCGAGGGTGATGTTCACCTGGGCCTGCCCGGTCTGCTGGTCAAAGCCGGCCTGTGCGTTGGCGACTCGCTCACCGGTAATTACGATATCGCGCTCCAGCCAGGCACCGGAATCGCCGTAGTCATTGGAGCGAAACTCAAAACGCTGACGCTCTGACAGTGGTGCGTCGTACTTGGCCTCAAGCCGGAACTCGAGGTTAGCTGTTTTACCCAGAATACGCTTGGCTTCGGCGGTGTCCTGAATACCCGGCAGTTCAACCACGATCCGGTTTTTGCCCTGACGCTGCACCAACGGCTCGGATACACCCAGCTCATTGACGCGATTGCGCAGGGTCGTCAGGTTCTGCTCTACCGCGTAGCTTTCGATTTCCTTGCGCTTTTGCTCGCTCAATACCGCTGTCAGGAAAAAGTCGTCTTCGGTTTCGGTTTTGCTGATCTGCAGCTCGTTGTACTCGTCGCGAATCACCCGCACCGCCTTGTCGCGCAGCTCTTCAGAAGCAAATCGCCCTTCAATCCGGCCATCGTTCTGCAGCTGAACCAAACCGCGAATGCGCTCCTTGCGCAGCAACCGCTTGATCCCGGTGTTGTAGAATTCCTGGCGGCTGACGACGGCGCTTTCGGTATCCACTTCCAGCAGAAAGTGCACACCGCCGCTGAGATCCAGCCCAAGCTTCATGGGCTGTCCACCCCAGGCAGTGAGCCATTCTGGCGTGGTGGGTGCCAGATTCAGGGCCACAATGAAATCGTCGCCCAGTGCCCGCTGAATCAGCTTCTGGGCGGTAAGCTGCTGTTCGCGGTCTTTCAGACGAATCAGCGCCGACTTGCCTTTTTCACTGACGGTTTCCCCGAAATACTCGATATTTTCGGCCTTCAGTGAATCCAGCGCACGGTTCAGGTCCGGCTGGCTGATGGTTGTACCGCTGCTCTCACTGGAGATCTGGATGGCGGGATCCGGGCTGTAAAGGTTGGGGGCGGCGTAAAAGAAGCCGAACGCGACGACCAGCAGGATCAGGGCGTTCTTCCACCAAGGGTATTTATTCATCTAGCTCCACCGTTTGGGCTGCTCTGGGCAGCATTTCTTAGTCTGTGCGGTCTGTGCCGACATAGTTATATCGAGGCCACCCCGGTAAAAAACAAGGCCGGCAACGCGAAAAAGACGGCGAGTATATCAGTCAGCGACCGGGTTTTCTGTTGCGTGCGGCGGATTACCCCAACCACACGCGGGCATTGCGGAACATTCGCAGCCAGCCGCCGTCTTCTTCCCACTCGTCCGGACACCAGGAATTGGTCACCGCCCGGAACACCCGTTCCGGGTGCGGCATCATGATGGTGACACGGCCGTCGGTCGTGGTAACGCCGGTAATGCCGGCGGGCGAACCGTTCGGGTTGGCCGGGTAACTTTCCGTTGCTTGCAGGTGATTGTCGATATAACGCAGTGCCAGCGTACCGTTACTCAGGCTGCGCTCCTGATGACTGGCGTCGCGAAATTCCGCCCGACCCTCGCCGTGGGCCACCGCCACCGGCATGTGCGAGCCGCTCATGCCGCTGAGCAGGATGGACGGAGACGCTTCAATCTGAACCAGCGATACCCGCGCCTCAAACTGCTCGGAGCGATTGCGGACAAAGCGCGGCCAGTCTTCAGCGCCCGGAATCAACTCGCGCAGATTCGACATCATCTGACAGCCATTACAAACACCCAGTGCAAAGGTGTCCTGACGGTTGAAGTAAGCTTCGAACTCATCGCGGGCGCGACTGTTGAACAGGATGGTTTTCGCCCAGCCCTCGCCGGCGCCGAGCACATCGCCGTAAGAGAAACCGCCGCAGGCGGCAAGCCCCTTGAAATCGGCCAGCGAGACACGCCCCGCCAGAATATCGCTCATATGCACATCGACGGCGGTAAATCCGGCCCGGTCAAAGGCAGCCGCCATTTCCATCTGGCCGTTCACGCCCTGCTCACGAAGGACCGCGATACGGGGCCGAACGCCGGTTTGAATGTAGGGTGCGGCAATGTCTTCGTTAACGTCGTAGGTCAACTTGGCGCTCAATCCCGGATCATCGGCCAGAATCGCGTCGTATTCCTGCTGGGCGCATTCCGGGTTGTCCCGCAAGGACTGAATAGCGTAGCTGGTCTGAGACCACAGGCGCTGGCAATAGCTGCGCGGTGCCTCAAACAGCACTTCAGCATTGCGTCGGAAACGCAGGGTGTCACTGCCATCAGGCGTGCCAATCTCGTGAACACAGGCTTCGAGACCGTGTTTTGCGAACGCGGCCTTTACAGCGGCCAGCTCAGATTGCGCCACCTGCACTACGGCACCGGGCTCTTCGGCAAAGAGCACCGCGACACTGGCGCCATCCAGCTCACTCAGGTCTACGTCCAGACCGCAGCGACCGGCGAAGGCCATTTCTACCAGAGAGACAAACAGACCACCGTCCGAGCGGTCGTGATAAGCAAGCACGGAATCGGCTTCCAGCAGCTCCTGCATCGCAGCAAAAAAACCCTTGAGCTGCTCGGGCTGGTCGAGATCGGGAGCTTCATTGCCGATCTGGTTATAAACCTGCGCCAAACAGGAGGCGCCAAGGCGGTTCTTGCCGTTGCCGAGATCGACCAGTAACAACCGGGTTTCCTGCTCCGGTTTTTGCAGTTGGGGCGTGACCGTTTTGCGGACATCCACCACCGGCGCAAAGGCTGAAATAATCAGCGACATGGGCGCGGTAACCGCCTTCTCCCCGTCTTCATCCTGCCAGACGGTGCGCATGGACATGGAGTCTTTGCCGACCGGCACGGTGATACCCAGCTGAGGACACAGCTCCATACCCACCGCGCGAACGGTGTCGTAGAGGCGCTCGTCTTCACCGGGATGGCCGGCCGCACACATCCAGTTGGCCGACAAGCGGATATCGCTCAGCTTGCCAATGCGCGTGGCGGCAATGTTGGTAATGGCTTCGGCAATGGCCATGCGACCCGACGCCGGCGCATCGATCAGGGCCATCGGCGTTCGCTCACCCATGGACATGGCTTCGCCCGCTACGCTGTCGTAAGACACGGTGGTCACGGCACAGTCCGCCACCGGCACCTGCCAGGGGCCGACCATCTGATCGCGATGCACCTGTCCGGTTACCGAGCGGTCGCCAATCGTAATCAGAAACTGTTTGCTACCCACGGTCGGCAGGCGCAGCAGGCGCTCTGCGGCCTCATTGAGGTCGATACCATCGAATTCCGGCGTCTGCTTTTCAAAGGCAATGCGGTTGATGTCGCGGTGCATCTTCGGCGGCTTGCCGAACAGCACACTCATGGGCAGATCGACGGGATTGCTTTTCAGGTAGCTGTCGCCAACGCGCAGATGCTTTTCTTCAGTAGCCTCGCCCACCACCGCGTAGGGGCAACGCTCGCGCTCGCAGATGGCGGCAAAGGTCTCCATGTCTTCTGGCTTGACCGCCAGCACGTAGCGCTCCTGGGATTCGTTACACCAGATCTCCAGTGGCGACATGCCCGGCTCGGCATTGGGGACATTGCGAATATCGAAGTCGCCGCCGGTACCGCCATCTTTGGCCAGTTCCGGGAAGGCG
>JBFHCW010000102.1:0-7507 GCA_041585035.1 Litorivivens sp. | reverse complement strand
TACCCAGAATCTGCAAGGCAATCGGGTTGTTGTTGAATACCGGCCCGGTAAGGGTTTCCTTCATCGACACGATTACGCCTCCCCTGACTTCAAGTTAGCCAGAAACTGTTTGTATCCCATTTCACCCATCCAGAAATGCACCAGGTTGGTTACGCCATTGCTGGTCAGCGTGGCGCCAGACAAACCGTCAACCTTGTACTCAGAGCCGTCCTTGTCAGGATCTACAGATCCTTTGACTACGCCGAGTGCGACCTCGCCATTGTCGTAGACTTCCTTGCCTTTCCAGAGGTTTTTCCATTTGGGGTTGTCGACTTCGCCACCGAGCCCTGGCGTTTCACCATGCTCGTAGAAACCGAAACCGGCGACGGTATTGAGATCAGACTCAAGAGCCAGAAAGCCATAGAGCGTCGACCACAGACCATAGCCGTGTACCGGCAGAATGAGCTTGTCGAGCTGACCATCATTTTCTACCAGATAGACGATGCTGTAGTTCTCGCGACGCGAGATATTTGCCTGATCCTCAGCATCGGACAGGTTGATTGAGGTCTTTGGGTTCTTGGCAATTTTCTTCTGTTCAAAACCTTCGGGGCTGAACTCGTCGGTATAGGTGCCGCTTTTAAGGTCAACAATACGCGGGGTGATTTTAGAGGCGTAGATCTCTTCAATTTCCGCATCGCTCTGACCTGGCTTAAGCATACCGGCAGCTGCCAGAATATTGCTCTTGCGGTCCAGCGCCTTGTTTTTTACCTGCGCCGGCTTCAGCAGTACCGCCGCGCTGGAAACTACCAGGGAGCAGACGATACAGAGAGCGACGGCGACCAGCAGCGTTTTCTTGATCGTATCGTTACTAGCCACGCGCGAGCCTCCGTTTGATGTTTGCTTCGACAACGAAGTGGTCGATCAGCGGTGAAAACAGGTTGGCGAACAGAATCGCGAGCATCATGCCCTCAGGGAAAGCCGGGTTGACTACGCGAATCAGCACCACCATCACACCGATCAGCGCACCGAAAATCCACTTGCCCGTGTTGGTCATAGACGCTGAAACAGGATCCGTTGCCATGAAAATCATGCCGAAAGCAAAGCCGCCGACAACCATATGCCAATGCCAGGGCAAGCTGAACATCGGGTTAGTGGAATCAATGCTGTTAAACAGCGTAGACAACGCAACCATGCCAATCATAACGCCGGCGACAATGCGCCAGGAGGCAATACGCGTCCACAACAGGAAAGCACCACCAATGAAAATAGCCAGAGTCGATGTCTCACCAATCGAGCCCGGCATCAGGCCGACAAAGGCGTCCCACCAGGAGAAGCTGCCCTCGAGAGCCGCCAGACCTTCGCTCGCGGCTACCGACAAAGCGGTTGCACCGGTGTAGCCATCGACCGCCGTCCAGACGGCATCGCCACTCATGCTCGCCGGGTAGGCGAAGAACAGGAACGCGCGCCCCGTCAGTGCGGGGTTCAGGAAGTTTTTGCCCGTTCCACCGAACACTTCCTTGCCGACTACCACACCGAAGCTGATACCCAGCGCCACCATCCACAGCGGGATACTCGGGGGGCAGGTCAGCGCAAACAGGATCGAGGTTACAAAGAACCCTTCGTTCACTTCGTGGCCGCGTTTCACGGCGAAAAGGACTTCCCAGAAACCACCCACCACAAAGGTGACGAAATAGATCGGCGCAAAGTACCAGAAGCCGTACCAGAAGTTATCCCACAGGCTCGCCGGATCGTTACCCGCCAGTGCTGCAATCAGCGGTGTGCGCCAGTCGGCGTTCATCGCCGCGCCGGTTTCCAGCAACACGGAGTTGGCCTGATAGCCCAGATTCCACATGCCAAAGAACATAGCCGGGAAGGTACAGAACCAGACTGTGATCATAATGCGCTTCAGGTCGATGCCGTCGCGCACGTGTGCCGTGGTTTTTGTTGTCGATGCCGGTGAGTAGAAGATGGTATCAACCGCCTCATAGAGGGCGTACCACTTTTCGTAGCGGCCGCCCTTATGAAAGTGCGGCTCCATCGAATCGAGTAATTTTCGCAGCCCCATCATTAACCCTCGTGCTCGATACGCGTGAGATTTTCACGCAGGATCGGACCATATTCGTATTTACCCGGGCACACGTAGGTGCACAGAGCGAGATCTTCTTCGTCCAGTTCCAGTGCGCCCAGCGACTGGGCCATCTGTGTGTCACCGACAATCAGCGCACGCAAAAGCTGGGTCGGCAAAATGTCCAGCGGCATGATGTTTTCGTACACACCAACCGGCACCATGGCTCGCTCGCTGCCGTTGGTATTGGTGTTGAAGTTGAATAGACGCTTGGGGGTAAACTGGGACAGGTAGATTTTCAGCGTCGAGTGTTTCTGTACGCCGGGCGACAGCCAGCCCATGAATTCACGTTCGGTGCCCTCTTTCAAAACGCTTACCTGATTGTGGAAGCGACCAAGATAGGCAACCGGACCGCGTGCGCTGCGACCGCCCAGCACCGAGCCGGAAATAACTCGGTTGTCATCCGGTTTTACCTGACCGGCAACCAGTTCATCCAGGTGCGCACCAATGCGTGTGCGCAACAGGCGGGGTTGTTCGACCTGTGGGCCAGCGAGTGCCACTACCCGCTCGGTCCAAAGCTGTCCGGTAGTGAACAACTGGCCAATCGCGATGACATCCTGATAGTCCACGGTCCAGGCAATCTTTTTGGAAGAGGCCCCCATCAGGAAGTGCACGTGGGTACCTGGAAGCCCTGCCGGGTGTGGGCCGGCAAATTCTTCAACCTTGACCGACGGCGCATCAGGGATATCCGCGCCAGGTGCCTTGCATACAGTCAGGTTGCTGTTCAGACGGGAAAGAACTTTCAGCCCATTGACGAAGGCTTCGCGCTGTTCGGCAATCACAAGCTGTGGGTCGCCCGCGAGCGGCCGGGTGTCCATGGCATTGACGAAAATCGCCGTCGCCTGGCTGTCGATCGCCGGTGTTTTGCTGAAAGGACGAGTGCGCAGTGCGGTCCAAAGACCGGACTCTATCAGCTTGCTGCGAACCGCCTGCTCCTCAAGCGAATCCAGCTGAGACGCATCAACCTTGCCAAAATCGACAAAGTCATCGTCTTCCACATCGATGACCACAGATTGCAGCACACGGCGCTCGCCGCGATTGATCGCGGAAATAACGCCGGAAGCCGGCGCGGTAAAGCGAACTCCCGGAGTTTTCTTGTCGGTGAACAGCAACTGACCGGTTTTAACCCGATCACCAACCGACACTTCCATCGTCGGCTTCATACCCACATAGTCGAAACCGACTACCGCTACCGTGCGCACTTTAGGACCAGCATCTATCTGCTGAGCCGGGGCACCGGTAATGGGCAAATCCAGACCCTTACTAATCTTGATCATCAGCCTGCCTAGCACTCATGTTAATGCGAAAGCCATTGATCCGCTGCGCGAACCAACCGTTAGAGGGGACGACACTCAGCAGTACAGCAGTGAGACACTGTAATGCAAACTTGCCGGAGAGTCGTTGCTACGCGGTGAGCTCCCCAACCCACCGCACGCGTGTATTAACTCTCTTTGGGGTAGATGGCGTAATCAACGCCAGCCATTTTTTCCAGAATCCGGTGTACCTGGCAGCTGTAACCGAATTCGTTATCGTACCAGCAATAGATCACAGCTGAGCTACCATTCACAATGGTTGCCTCACTATCGTAGATACAGGCATGGCGCGATCCAACGAAATCGCTGGAAACCACCTCAGGCGAGTTTGAGTAGTCGATTTGCTTGCGCAGCGGCGAATGCAGCGCAACCTTGCGCATGTACTCATTCACTTCTTCGACGGTGGTTTCACGGCCAAGGGTAAGCTTCATGATCGCCATGGAAACGTTTGGCGTTGGAACCCTGATGGCGTTACCGGTCAGTTTGCCCTGCATCTGGGGCAATACCTTGCCAACTGCTTTGGCCGCACCGGTTTCGGTGAGTACCATATTCAGCGGCGCGCTGCGACCACGGCGCTTGGCGCTGTGGTAGTTGTCAATCAGGTTCTGGTCGTTGGTATAGGCGTGGACCGTTTCGACGTGACCATTAACGACTTTGAATTCGTCGTCGAGCGCTTTTAGCGGCGGCGCTATGGCATTGGTGGTACAGCTGGCCGCTGAAATAATCGTGTCGTCATCGCTGATTTCACCATCATTAATACCAAACACGATATTTTTAAGGTCACCCTTGCCCGGCGCCGTAAGGATTACCTTGCTGACTCCCGGACAGGTCAGATGCTGGGAGAGCCCGTCGCGGTCACGCCATTTGCCGGTATTGTCGACAACGATGGCATCCTTGATGCCATATTCGGTGTAGTCAATTTCCTGCGGAGAGCCCGCGTAGATCACCTTGATCTCGTTGCCGTTGGCAACAAAGGAGCTGCGTTCCTGATCAACGCGAATGGTGCCTTTAAACTGGCCATGCACTGAATCACGCTGCAGCAGACTGGCGCGCTTGACCAGATCGTCTTCTTTGCCGCTGGGGCGAACTACCACCGCTTTCAATCGCAGATTCTCACCACCACCGGCCTTTTCAATCAGCAGGCGCGCCATCAGACGACCTATGCGGCCAAAGCCGTAGAGTACCACGTCACGGGACTCGCGGGTTGGCTCAGCCGACGCCCCGATCAGGTCCGACACCTGGCTTTTGACGTACTCTTCGACCGAGACACCTTGCGATCTTCCTTCGGTTTCATAACCAACGGCGATACGGCCCGCATCGATATGGGCCGTACCCAGATCCAGATCGGCCAACGCCTTGATCACAGGGAAGGTTTCAAATTCGGAGAGTTCGTTCTGCTCAACCTGGCGAACCACGCGGTGGGCCTGCATGATTTCCAGCACGGACTGGTTTACCAAGGCCTGACCGTAGATATACGTTTTCACGTTATTGTTGCGATAGAGCTTGCCTACCAGGGGAATCATTCCCTCAGCTAGCGCTTCACGCTCCTTCCAATCAGCGAAATAGTCAGCCGGACGTGCACGTTTTCTCTCGGTCACTGCGGGTACCCTGTTGATTGCGCGGAAAAATGTGCGCGTATTATCTTTATTCCGGGCCCTGAGTTCAACCAGATCATCAGGATTGCTGACAACATTCGCCCCAATCCAGGCTTTGCAGGCCGGGACGGGGCGGGGTATTCACCCCGACAATCAACACCATTCTGTGAAATTATGCGGCGCTCGGGCTAAAATGCCGCCCGCCTGACGACACCCTGACACTTTCAACGGATTCCGCTACACGTGCTGACTACAGGTCTCGATCTCCAGATACGCGCCGGACGCAAATTGCGGCTCGGCTCGGCCCACGCTGCCGCCCAGAGTCTGGCGGTCGCCGAAATTGCCAGTCAGTGCAGCGGCCCGGTGGTACTGATTACCGACAATACCGCCACCGCCTATCGTATGGAGCAAGAACTGCACTTCTTCGCCCAAGGCCTGGATGTGCACCTGCTACCAGACTGGGAAACCCTGCCCTACGACCTTTTCTCGCCCCACCAGGACATCATCTCCGAGCGGCTGCGCTGCCTGGCGGAGCTGCCGACCATGCGCCGGGGGGTGCTGGTGGTGCCGGTTACCACCCTGCTGCACCGCTTGCCGCCACTGGAATATATACGTGGTCACAGCCTGCAATTGGCAAAAGGCCAGGTACTAGACCTGCAGGCAATGCGGCGATCGCTGGAGAAAAGCGGCTACCGCCATGTCGATACCGTTTATGAACATGGGGAATACACACTGCGCGGCGCTCTGCTCGATTTATTCCCCATGGGCAGCCGGGTGCCCTACCGGATCGACCTGTTTGACGAAGAAATCGATACCCTGCGCAGCTTTGACCCGGAAACCCAGCGCAGCATAGAACCGTTTGACAGCATCAGTCTGTTGCCCGGCCGGGAATACCCTTTGGACGAGGCGGGCATCCGCAGCTTTCGCGACCGCTGGCATGCGCGTTTCGACGTAGATCACCGCCAGTGTCCGGTATATCAGGACATATGTGACGGTATTGCTTCGGCAGGCATCGAGTACTACCTGCCACTGTTTTTCGCAGAGTGTGCCAGCCTGTTTGACTATTTGCCGGACAATGCCACCATCGCCACGGTCGCCGGTATCGAAGCCTCGGCAGAGCATTTCTGGCGCGATGCCCGGCAGCGCTATGAGCAGCGTCAGGGCGATCGCCAGCGACCCGTGTTAACGCCTGCGGAAATCTTTCTCGCGGTAGACGAAGTTTTCGGTAAGCTGAAGCAACAACCCCAGATCGTGCTCCACAGCGATACGCTGCCCGCTGAAGGTGACAACTGCAACCTGCCCTCCGCGCCGCCGCCAGCGCTGCAGATAGATGCCCACAGCACTGACCCAGCCTCTGCCCTGCGCAGCTTTAACGAAAATAACCGCCTGTTATTGTGCGCTGAATCAGCCGGCAGACGGCAGGCCCTGCTGGAGCTGCTGGCAAGACACAAACTCAAGCCCCGCGAGGTCGATAGCTGGGAGGCATTTCTCAACAATAACGATGCGCTGTGCATCACCACGGCAGCACTCGAACACGGCGCCGTTCTCAGCAACGACGGCCTTGCCGCCGTTGCCGAAAGCCAGCTGTTTGGCCACCACGTGGCGCAGAGCCGTCGCCGCCGCAAGGCAACCACCGCCAGCGACCAGACGGTCAAGAACCTGGCGGAGCTGCGCATTGGTGCGCCGGTGGTGCATATTGATCATGGCGTCGGTCGCTACCAGGGCCTGCAAAGTATTGAGGTCGAAAATCAGGCCGAAGAGTTTCTTACTCTGGAATACGCGGACGGTGCCAAACTTTATGTACCCGTCAGCGCACTGCACATGATCAGCCGCTATAGCGGCGCTGACGAGGCTACCGCACCGCTGCACAAGCTGGGCACCGACCAGTGGACCAAGGCGCGCAAAAAAGCCGCTGAAAAAATACGCGACGTGGCCGCCGAGCTGCTGGACATCTACGCCAAGCGCGAAGCCCGCCGGGGCTATGCCTATCCCCTTGAGCGAGAAGATTACCTGCGTTTTGCCAGCGAGTTCCCCTTTGAAGAAACTCCGGATCAGGAACAAGCCATTGAAGCGGTCGTCAACGATATGCAATCGGCCAAGCCGATGGATCGACTGGTCTGCGGCGATGTGGGCTTCGGCAAAACCGAAGTGGCCATGCGGGCCGCGTTTGTCGCTGTACAGAACAGCCGGCAAGTCGCTGTTTTGGTGCCAACCACCCTGCTCGCCCAACAGCATTTCGAGTCCTTTCGCGACCGTTTTGCCAACTGGCCGATCACGGTTGACGTTGTGTCCCGCTTTCGCAGTCAAAGCGAACAGAATGCCATTATTGAAAAGCTGAACGCGGGCAAGATCGATATTCTTATCGGCACCCACAAACTCCTCGGCGGCGACCTTAAGTACAACAACCTCGGCCTGGTTATCATTGACGAGGAACACCGCTTTGGGGTGCGCCAGAAAGAAGTACTGAAAGCGCTGCGCGCCGAGGTGGATATCCT
>JBFHCW010000101.1:0-7516 GCA_041585035.1 Litorivivens sp. | reverse complement strand
GGTGTGGAAGGCCTGAAGGGCTGCGATTACGCGGTGATGCCCGATCGCATTGAAACCGGTACCTATCTGGTCGCTGCGGCGGTCACCGGCGGGCGGGTCAAGTTGAAAGACACCAAAGCAGACAATCTGGAAGCTGTGCTGGCAAAGCTTGAAGAAGCCGGCGCCGAAATCACCTTGGGTGAAGACTGGATTGAGCTGAATATGCACGGCAAGCGGCCCAAATCGGTCAATATTAAAACCGCCCCCTACCCGGGCTTCCCGACGGATATGCAGGCCCAGTTTACGGCGATGAACGCCGTTGCCACTGGCAGTGGCCGGGTGACGGAAACAGTCTTTGAAAACAGGCTTATCCAGACCCATGAGATGAACCGTATGGGGGCCAAAATAAATATTGAAGGCAACACCGCGATCATAGAAGGTGTTGAAGAGCTGCGCGCGGCGCCGGTGATGGCCAGCGACCTGCGGGCTTCGGCCAGTCTGGTGATTGCGGGGTTGGTGGCGACCGGTGAGACGTGTGTTGACCGTATCTACCACATTGATCGCGGTTACGAATGTATCGAGGAAAAACTGCAGCTGCTGGGTGCTGATATCCGGCGCCTGGCGGAATAAACGGGCGGAATAAATAGGCGCGTCGTGGAAAAACTGACCATAGCCCTGACCAAGGGTCGCATACTGAAGGATACCCTGCCGCTATTTGCGGAAGCGGGCATTGAGCCTGTGGAGGATATTTCAAAGAGCCGAAAGCTGATTTTCGACACCACCTTGCCGCATGTGCGCTTTGTGGTGATTCGCGGTACCGATGTGCCTACATATGTTCAGTTGGGTGCGGCGGATATCGGTGTGGCGGGCAAGGATATGCTGCTGGAGCACGGGGCGGCGGGGATGTACGAGCCGCTCGACTTGGGTATTGCCCGCTGCAGGCTGATGACGGCGGTCATGCGAGATCGCGAGCCGCCAGCAGGGCGCATCAAGGTGGCCACCAAGTTTGTCAATGTGGCGCGTCAGTATTTTGCGGCGCAGGGCACCCAGGTCGATTTGATCAAACTTTACGGTGCCATGGAGCTGGCGCCCATGATGGATCTTGCGGACGTGATTGTGGATATCGTCGACACCGGCAACACGCTGCGGGCCAATGGCATGGAGCCTGCCGACACCATTGCCGAAATCAGTTCTCGGCTGGTAGTGAATACCAGCGCCATGAAGCGCAAACACGAATCGGTGACGGATGTGGTAGAGCGTTTGCGCCGGGCGGTGCAAGCGAGGGCGGCCAATGACTGAATTGAAACTGCGTCGCCTGAAGGTGGATGCGGCGGGATTCGATGCCGAGCTTGATGCGCTGCTCGCCTGGGAGGCTGTATCAGACAGCCAGGTGGCGAAGGCCGTTGAGAGTATTGTCGAGTCAGTAAAGAGCCGCGGCGATGCCGCCGTATTGGAGTATACCCGCCAGTTTGATGGTTCTGACGCGGGCTCGGTGGGTGAACTCGAGCTGTCCAATGAGCGTCTGCAGCAGGCTTTGGCGAGCATTGCTCCGGAACTGAAAGCGGCGCTGGAGCACGCTGCGGAGCGAATTCGCAGTTATCACACCCATCAAAAACAGGAATCCTGGTCCTATACCGAAGCTGATGGCACGGTACTGGGACAGCAGATCAGGCCGCTGGATCGGGCCGGACTTTATGTGCCGGGTGGCAAGGCCGCCTATCCCTCGTCGGTGTTGATGAACGCTATTCCCGCCAAAGTGGCCGGCGTTGAAGAGTTGATCATGGTGTCGCCCACGCCCGGGGGAAAACTCAACGACGTGGTGCTGGCCGCCGCGGCGATTGCCGGTGTTGATCGCTTTTTTGCTATTGGCGGTGCGCAAGCTATCGCGGCACTGGCCTATGGCACGGAAACGATCCCGCGCGTCGATAAAATTGTCGGCCCCGGCAATATCTACGTGGCTACTGCCAAGCGGCAGGTGTTCGGTCAGGTCGGGCTGGATATGATTGCCGGCCCGTCAGAAATTCTCGTGGTCTGCGACGGCAAGACTGATCCGGACTGGATTGCGATGGATCTTTTCTCGCAGGCGGAACACGATGAAGACGCCCAGTCTATTTTGATTAGCCCCGATTCGGCCTATCTCGATGCGGTACAGGCCAGCATTGAACGCCTGCTACCGACGCTGGAGCGAGCCGAAATCGCCAGTACGTCGCTGCGCGAGCGCGGTGCGTTAATTGAGGTGCCGGATCTCGATGCGGCGGTTGACTTGGTGAACCGTATCGCGCCGGAGCATCTGGAATTGTCGGTCGAATCGCCGGAATCCCTGTTGCCGAAAATCCGCCACGCCGGCGCCATTTTTATGGGGCGCTACACACCTGAGGCCCTGGGCGATTACTGTGCCGGGCCCAACCACGTGCTGCCGACCTCGGGCACTTCGCGTTTTTCATCACCGCTGGGCGTCTATGACTTTCAGAAACGCAGCTCGCTGATTCAGTGTTCGGCCAAGGCCCATCTGCTTGGCGAAACCGCGTCGGTGCTGGCGCGCAGTGAGTCACTGACAGCACATGCGCGCTCGGCCGAGCTGCGCTGGCCGCGCAAATAATCGGATTGTAAACATGACTGACTCCAAGGCGCTGATTGAGCGCTGGGTGCGCCCGGAAATTCGCGCATTGAATGCCTACCACGTGCCGCCTGCAGGCGGTATGGTCAAGCTCGATGCGATGGAAAACCCCTACAGCTGGCCTTCGGAAATGGTGAAGGACTGGCAAAGTCGACTGGAAGGTGCAGCCCTTAACCGCTACCCCGATGCCACCGCGGCAGCGGTCAAAACGCGTCTGCGCCAGGTGATGGGAATCGCCGACGAGCACGACATCCTGCTCGGCAATGGCTCCGATGAAATTATTCAACTGCTGGCGATGGCGGTGGCGGCGCCGGGGCGAACCCTGCTGGCACCTGAACCCGGCTTTGTTATGTACCGCATGATCGCGAGCTTTGTCGGTCTCGATTACTGCGGTGTGCCGCTGGATGATCAGTTCGATCTTGACCTGCCTGCCATGCTGGCAGAGATTGAGCGCACCCAGCCGGCACTGTTGTTTCTCGCCATGCCCAATAACCCAACCGGCAACCTGTTTTCTGCCGACAAGGTCGAAGCCGTTATCAAGGCCTGTCCCGGTCTGGTGGTGCTGGATGAAGCCTATACCGCCTTCACCGATGCAGATCACCTCGCCTGTCTGCGCCATCCCAATGTGCTGGTGATGCGCACACTCAGCAAAGTGGGCTTGGCAGGTCTGCGTCTTGGTATTCTGGTCGGCGGCAAGGACTGGCTGTACGAGCTGGACAAGTTGCGCCTGCCCTACAATATCAATGTGCTGACCCAGGTTAGCGCCGAGTTTGCTCTTGATCACTTTTCAGTGTTGACCGAGCAGACCCAAACCATCCGCCGCGAGCGCGAGGCGCTGTTTGCTGAGCTCTCGGCAATCGACGGGGTCAGTTGCTGGCCCAGCGAGGCAAATTTCATTCTCCTGCGCTGCGGGGCTGCGCGCGACGTGCACGCGCAAATGAAGGCGGCCGGTGTCCTGGTGAAATGTCTCGATGGCGCGCACCCGGCGTTGGCGGATTGCCTGCGCTTTACCGTTGGCACGCCCGAAGAAAACCAGCACATGCTGGCGGCTTTTCGGGACGCGCTTGCGGCCTAAACGCTCCCCCGGTTAGCCCCTGGCCGCAGCCGGGGCCGGCCGAATACCCACGATCACATCGACCTTTTGTCGCTCGCCGGCGCGGGCAAATTCGAGACTGACCGTCGCGCCAGGCCGGGTGGCTGCAATCTCATTCATGCCCGCGTGACCATCGCCCACCGGGGTGTCGTTAATAGCGAAAATGACATCGCCGATTTTCAGTCCAGCCTTGGCGGCGGGACCGTCCGGCATAATGGCGCTGACCACGACGCCATTGCTCTGCGGGGCTACTGATTTTACTTCCAGCCCGAGCCAGCCGCGAACCGGTCGACCGTATTCAATAATGTCGCGCATGGTGCGAAGCGCCAGATCTGCGGGGATCGCCAGGCCAATCCCGGTAGAGCCTCCCGACTGGGTGTAGATCGCCGTGTTAATGCCAACCAGGCGTCCCTCGTGATCGACCAGCGCGCCGCCGGAGTTGCCCGGATTGATGGCGGCATCGGTCTGGATAAAGTTCTCATAGCTGGACAAGCCGAGTCCGTAACGCCCCTTGGCGCTGACAATGCCCTGCGACATGGACTGGCCAAAGCCGTAGGGGTTGCCGATGGCCAGTACAATGTCTCCAACCTGAATCTGGGGCGTGTCTCCCAAGTCGATGGGTTGCAGGTCGGGCAGGGTAATCTTGAGGACGGCCAGGTCGGTTTCCGGGTCGCTGCCCACCAGCCGCGCAATCGACTGGCGTCCATCCTGCAGCAGCACCAGAATCTCGTCGGCCCCCTGAATGACGTGAAGATTGGTCAGGAGATAACCTTCGTCGGAGACAATGACGCCAGAGCCCAGACTGCGTTCAACCTTCTCCCGCTCGGCAGGGTTGCCACGTCGGAAAAAATGGCGAAGGACCGGGTCGTCGAACAGCGAGGACCGTGGCGACTGCACGACTTTCGAGGTGTAGATGTTGACCACAGCCGGGGCTGCCCTGTTGAACGCGTTTGCATATCCGGGCGCTGCCGGTGAGGCGGGGGCTGCAGGTGCCGGCGCAAGGGGCTGCCGCAGAGCGACGATGGCGAGGCCGGCAATCAGTCCGGCTATGATCGGCCACAGTAGCCAGCGCAGCGAGTTAGGCATGGTTCTTCCTTAGTCTGTGTGCGGGTTTGCCCGAAAAGCAAAGCCGTTTCGCGGTAAACTGCCATTTTACACACTCGTGGGGAAATCGTAGGTATGAGCGTTCCGCTTTCTTTGTTGGTGGCAGAGGCCGACCGCCTGCTGCAGCCCGGAAATTTCCAGGACTATTGCCCGAACGGCCTGCAGGTTGAAGGCCGGCAAACCGTGGGCAAGCTGGTCAGCGGGGTCACTGCATCACTGGCCCTGATTGACGCAGCCATAGAGCGGGGAGCCGACGCCATACTGGTTCATCACGGATATTTCTGGCGCGGTGAAGACCCCTGTATCGCGGGTATGAAAGGTCGGCGCATTCGGCGTCTGCTGCAGGCTGACATCAGCCTGTTGGCCTATCACCTGCCGCTGGATGCCCACCCGACACTGGGCAACAACGCGCAGTTGGCTGAGCGTCTTGGCTTGATTGTGGAAGGCGGCTTGCAGCCTGAGGCAGCCTTTCCTATCGGCAACCATGGGCGTTGTGCCCGGGCCATGTCCGCCAGTGAGTTTGCGGGGCAGGTTGAAAAGAGTCTGGGGCGCAAAGTGTTGCTGGAATCCGCGGGAGATCGGCCCATTGAGCGGGTGGCCTGGTGCACCGGCGGTGCCCAGGGCTACCTTGCTCAGGCCGCTGCGCTGGGCGTGGACTGCTACCTTACCGGCGAGGTGTCGGAGCAAACCGTTCACGAGGCCCGGGAGTTGGGTGTGCACTTTATTGCGGCGGGCCACCATGCCACAGAGCGCTATGGCGCGCCCGCGGTGGCCGGTCAGTTAGCGGCAGATCTTGGAATCGAGCATGAGTTTGTCGATATCGATAATCCGGCTTGACCGCAAGGTGTCTGCTTACAGGCCCGAGGGGGCGGCGATTTTCTCTTCGGCCTCGCGTTTTTCACGCTCTGCCTTTTCCAAACCGTAGTCCTCGTCCAGTGCGCCTTTGCCACCGGGTTTGCGCGGGGCGTAGTCGAGCGGCTGCTCAGCGGCCACGGCCAGCGGTTCACCCTGAATAAAGGGGCGGTCTTCCGGCAGCGCCTGAAGGGGGCTGATGCCGTGGCTGGTCAGCTGGCTGGCACTTTTGGCGAGGTGGTTGTGCACATCGCGATAGCTCTCGGTCATCTGGTTCAGAAGCTCAGCTGTTTTGCTGAAGTGCTGGTTTACCTCATCCTGGTAATCCTGCTGCTGGCGCTGCAGTTTCTGGATGTGCTTCTCCAGGGCCTTGCGATTCTGCTGGGAGGGCGACAGCTTGTTGATCAGCCAGGCGCCTGCGGCAAGGCCGGCGAGAAGAGCGATAAAGGCGATCAGGGCGACAGTTGACGTTTCGTACACAGATTGCTCCAAAGTGCAGTGTTGCAGGGGAGGTTTCCAGTATAACGGCTGTGGGCGGTCGCGACAGCGTCTGACCGACAAAAATTGCGAAAAGCGTCCGCTATCGTTAAAGTTGCGCCCTCTTTGGTAACCGCGCGCACGCACACTGACTATGGCTACCCCTCTGGAGCGCTACAACGCTGACCTTCAGCGCCCCGATTTCACGCCGGACCCGGCGCAGCAGCACGCTGTCGAGTGTCTGCAGCGCCTCTATGATGAGCTGGTAGAACTGGAGCAAACGCAAAAAGCTGCCAGTCTGGTGCAGCGTCTGCTGGGGCGTTTTATCGGCGAAGAGGGTGAGCCGGTAAAGGGTTTGTATTTCTGGGGTGGTGTCGGGCGCGGCAAGACCTACTTGATGGACACCTTCTACGAGTGTCTGCCTTTCGAGCGCAAGATGCGGGCACATTTTCACCGCTTTATGCGCCGGGTGCACGGCGACCTCAAGGCGCTGGCGGGCGAGAAAAACCCGCTGACGGTTATCGCAGAGCGTATTTCGCGTGAGGCCCGGGTCATCTGTTTTGATGAGTTTTTTGTTTCCGACATCACTGACGCGATGATTCTGGCGGGTTTGTTTGAAGAGCTTTTCGCGCGGGGTGTTGTGCTGGTGGCAACCTCGAATATCGTGCCGGAAGAGCTTTATAAGGATGGTTTGCAGCGAGCGCGCTTTCTGCCGGCCATCGATCTGATCAAGGCGCGCACCAAGGTGGTGAATGTCGATGGTGGCATCGACTACCGTTTGCGCACGCTGGAGCAGGCCGAGCTCTACCATAGTCCGCTGGACGACCAGGCGGATATCAGTCTGGCTGATTCCTTTGAAAAGCTGTCTCCCGAGCCCGGTCAGGCGGATGTGGAGCTGGATATCGAGGGGCGCCAAATTCGCGCCCGTCACGTGGCCGACGATGTGGTCTGGTTTGACTTCGGCGCCCTGTGCGATGGTCCTCGCAGCCAGAATGACTATATTGAGCTGGCGCGCATCTACCATGCGGTGCTGGTCAGCAATGTGCCGCAGATGGGTAGCCAGAATGATGATCAGGCGCGTCGATTTATCAATCTGGTGGATGAATTCTACGATCGTCACGTGAAATTGGTGTTGTCGGCGGCAGTACCGCTGGAATCCCTGTATAGTGGCGGCCGACTTGAGTTTGAATTTCAGCGTACGGTAAGCCGTCTGCTGGAGATGCAATCGCACGACTATCTGGCGCGAGAACATCGACCGTAAAAATCCGTTTTCAGGGCGCATTAAACGCTTGAAATGGCAGGGTCAGTTCTGTAGTATTCGCGCTCTTTCTTATGTACGAGCCTTTGGGGCAGGATTGATGAAAACCTATAGTGCAAACCCTGACGCTGTGAAG
>JBFHCW010000100.1:0-7575 GCA_041585035.1 Litorivivens sp. | reverse complement strand
CGAAGCCGGCGTCGGTAAAGGCGCGGGTAATCTCCCGGGCGCGGTCGGCGCGGAAGTTCATAAACAGAATGGTGTCGCCATCGTCGATTTTTACCGCCGGTTCACCCTCGGGCACGATCAGGGTCGGCTTGACGAATTCGTCGTCTTCATCGCGCTGATAAGCGGCCTGCAGGCCGTCCAGCGCAGAGCCGGCACGGAAGGGTGCTTCGCCGAGCGTCAGCATGTCATAGGCGGCCTGTACCCGATCCCAGCGATTGTCGCGGTCCATGGCGTAGTAGCGACCAACCAGGCTGGCGATGCGACCTTGGCCGAGTTCGGCAAATTTGGCATCCAGGCGCTGGAGCGAGGCTTCGGCGCTGCGCGGCGGGGTGTCGCGACCATCGAGGAAGGCGTGGGCGTAAACCTTGGTGGCGCCCTGTGCGACCGCCAGCTCGGCGGCGGCGAGAATATGGTTTTCGTGACTGTGGACCCCGCCGGGCGACAGCAGGCCAAAAATGTGCACGGCCTTGTCGTGGCTCACGGCGCGCTGGACGGCATCGACGTACACGTCGTTGCGAAAAAAGTCGCCGTCTTCGATGGCCTTGTCGATCTTGGTGATGTTCTGGTACATGATCCGGCCTGCGCCAAGGCTCATATGACCGACTTCGGAGTTGCCCATCTGACCCTCGGGCAGGCCGACGTCCAGACCGGAGCCGGAAATCAGGTTGCGGGGCCGCTCCGCCCAGAGTTTGTCCCAGGTGGGCGTGTTGGCGTGGTAGATCGCGTTGTCTTCAGGCGCTTCGCGGTGGCCCCAGCCATCGAGGATGACCAGTACCATGGGTTTTTTTGCAGTCATGTAAGTCCGGTTTGTCACAGTGGTTGCAAGAGGGCGCTTATTGTAGCGGCTCTTCCGGACGCTCGCTATGTAGCCAGGTCACGCCATCGCCGCCCGGCTTGTGTATAATCGCCGCTTTGCCGAATTTGAGGGTTTTACCGGGCATGGAGACTTTTATTCTCTTTCTGGGTCAGCAGTGGATGCTGGTGGGCGCACTGCTGGTGTGCGTAATGATGCTGGTGTTTCACGATTCCAAGCGCGCCGGGGCAAGTCTGAGCCCGCAGGCGGCAGTCAAGCTGATCAATCAGGAAGATGCGCTGGTGGTGGATCTGCGCGAGGCGAAAGACTTCAAGGCGGGTCATATCGTCAATGCGATCAATATTCCCTACAACAGCTTCGACAAGCGCAAGGCCGAACTGGCTAAATACCAGGACAAACCCCTGATTCTGGTCTGCCGGCTGGGGCAGCACTCCGGCGCCATCGGCAAAAAGCTGGCCGCCGACGGTTTCAGCGGTGTGCGCCGGATGAATGGCGGCATGATGGAGTGGCAGGCCCAGCAACTGCCGCTGGTTAAGGACTGAGCAATGAGCCGTGCGAAAATCTATACCACCCGGTTCTGCCCCTACTGCGTTCACGCCAAGCAGGTATTGAAGAGCAAGGGCGCAGATTTCGAAGAAATTCCGGTGGATGGCGACCGCGCCATGCGCGCCCGGCTGGTTGAGATGAGCGGCGGCAGTACCACGGTGCCCCAGATCTGGATTGGCGAAACCTATGTTGGCGGCTGCGATGAGCTGGTGGCGCTGGATAGAAGTGGCCGGCTCGACGCGATGCTGGCTGGCTGAATTAAGACGTTTAACAAGCATACATAATAGGATTTTTCATGGCTGACACACCCCAAACTTTTGCCCTGCAGCGCATTTACCTCAAAGACAGCTCGCTGGAATCACCGGCCAGCCCGATGGTGTTCACCAAGGCCTGGAAGCCGAAGTTCAAGGTGGACCTGAATACCCGCAGCCAGCATATTGCCGAAAAAAGTCATGAGGTTGTCCTCACGGTGACCCTGACCGCTGAGCTGGACGACGAAAAAGTCCTGCTGATTGAAGTGCAGCAGGCGGGTCTGTTTGCGATTGAGGGTATTGAGGGCGACAACCTGAAGCAGGTGCTGGGCATTGCCTGCCCCAATCTGCTCTTCCCCTACGCCCGCGAAGCGGTGGATGCGCTGGCCCTGAAAGGCGGTTTCCCGGCGGTGGGTCTGCAGCCGGTCAATTTTGAAGCCCTGTTCCGCGAGGCGCAGAAACAGGCCCAGGCTCAAGCCCAGGCAGCGCCCGCCGCGTCAGACGCCAAGCACTGAAAACAGCGGCGCCGGCTTGACTCAGGCGCCGCCCTCGAAATCCAGCTGCCGCCAGGCTTCATAGATAAAGATGCTGACCGCGTTGGACAGATTCAGGCTGCGGCTATCACTGCGCATGGGTAGCCGCAGAATCTGCTGCGCATCAAGCGCCGCGAGAAAGTCAGCCGGCAGGCCCCGGCTTTCCGGGCCAAACACCAGACAATCCCCTTTTTTGAATGCGGCTTCGCTGTGAAATCGCTTGCCCTTGGTTGAGCAGGCGAACACCCGCTGCGGCCTTTCGCTTTGCAGATAGTCCTCCCAGCCGGCGTGGGTTTTGACCTGCGCCCACTCGTGGTAATCCAGTCCGGCCCGGCGCAGGCGTTTGTCGTCGAGCACAAAGCCCAGCGGCTTGATCAGGTGCAGGCGCATGCCGGTGTTGGCACAGAGGCGGATGATATTGCCGGTGTTGGGGGGGATTTCCGGTTGGTACAGCACGATGTCGAGCATCAGTTGCGGGCTCCAAAGATGTCGGTGCCGATGCGAACGATGGTCGAGCCCTCGGCGATAGCGGCAGGAAAGTCCCGGGACATGCCCATCGACAGGGTGTCCATTTGCGGGTGCTGCGCCGTTAGCCGTTCAAAGCAGGTGCGTACACGGGCAAAAACTGCGCGCTGCTCGCGGTCGTCGTCGCGCGGAGCGGGAATGGCCATCAGGCCGCGCAGCGCAATGTTGGGGAGGGCGGCGACAGCGTCAGCCAGCGCCTCCAGATCTTCGGGCTGAGCGCCGGCCTTTTGTGGCTCGCGATCAATATTGACCTGCAGGCAGACGTTCAAGGGTGTCCGTTCGGCGGGACGCTGACGGCTGAGCCGCTGTGCCAGCTTTAAGCGGTCCACGGTATGCACCCAGTCAAACTGTTCGGCGACGGTGCGGCTTTTGTTCGACTGGATCGGGCCGATGCAATGCCAGCAGATGGACTCGCCAGCCAGTTCGCGCTGTTTGCTGTCCGCTTCCTGGATGTAGTTTTCGCCAATGTCAGTGATACCGCTCGCCAGAGCGGCGCGAATGGCGGCTGCGGGGCGGGTTTTGCTGACCGCCATCAGGCGCACAGACTGTGGGCTGCGTCCGCTTTCTTGTTCGCAGGTGCGGATACGCTTTAACAGCTCTGCTATATTGCCCTTAATGGAAGCTTCGTCGATCATTGGGTTCCGTTCTGATAAAAGGGCTGTCGAACGTGGGTGAATAACAGCCGCGCCAGCCAAACACGATTCTGGTACATAACAATAGCAGGCGAGCAAGCCTGCGCTCTGCCTTAGGGAAAGTCATGGATATTACAGAATTACTGGCCTTTAGTGCCAAGCAAAACGCGTCGGATTTGCACCTTTCCGCAGGATTGCCCCCTATGATCCGGGTGGATGGGGATGTGCGCCGCATTAACTTGCCGCCGCTGGAGCACAAGGATGTTCACGGCCTGATCTATGAGATCATGAGTGACAAGCAGCGCCGTGACTTTGAAGAATTTCTGGAGACTGACTTCTCCTTTGAGGTGCCGGGGGTTGCGCGCTTCCGGGTTAACGCTTTCAACCAGAACCGGGGCGCTGGTGCGGTATTTCGAACCATTCCTTCCAAGGTGCTGACCATGGACGAGCTGGGGATGGGCGATGTGTTCAAGAAAATCTCCAACTATGCGCGTGGTATTGTGCTGGTAACGGGGCCGACAGGCTCTGGTAAGTCGACGACATTGGCGGCGATGATGGACTACATCAATGACAGCCGCTTCGAGCACATTCTCACCATTGAAGACCCGATTGAATTTGTTCACGAATCGAAAAAGTGTTTGATCAACCAGCGTGAAGTGCACCGCGACACGCACGGTTTCAACGAGGCGTTGCGCTCGGCCCTGCGGGAAGACCCGGACATTATCCTGGTGGGCGAGATGCGTGACCTGGAGACCATTCGTCTGGCCTTGACGGCGGCTGAAACCGGTCACCTGGTCTTCGGTACCCTGCACACCACCTCGGCGGCAAAAACCATCGACCGGGTGGTGGATGTATTCCCCGCCGAAGAAAAATCCATTGTGCGCTCCATGCTGTCGGAATCGCTGCAGGCCGTTATTTCCCAAACCCTGCTCAAGAAACAGGGCGGCGGCCGGGTGGCGGCCCATGAGATCATGCTGGGTACCCCGGCGATTCGCAACCTGATCCGCGAAGACAAGGTGGCGCAGATGTACTCGTCGATTCAGACCGGCGGTGATTTGGGTATGCAGACCATGGATCAGTGCCTGGAAGGCCTGCTCCAGCGCAAGATCATCACCCGCGATGCGGCGAAATCGAAAGCGCGCTTTCCCGAAAACTTCTGACCTGATCGCTGAGGAATTACCGTGGCCATCGATAAAATGCTCAAGATCATGTCTGATAGAGGTGCGTCGGATCTGTTCATCACGGCAGGTGTCCCGCCGTCAATCAAGCTGCACGGCAAAATGACGCCGATCTCAACCCAGTCGCTGTCGCCGGACCAGGCCCGGGAGCTGGTGCTGGGGGTGATGAATGAGGGGCAGCGGCGGGAGTTTGCCGAGCGCCGGGAGTGCAACTTTGCAATCAGCGCACGTGGCGTTGGCCGCTTTCGGGTGAGTGCCTTTCAGCAGCGCAACTTTGCGGGCATGGTGCTGCGGCGGATCGAGACAAAAATTCCCGAGGTGGATGATCTGGGGCTGCCGGAAATCGTCAAGGATCTGGCGATGACCAAGCGCGGCCTGATCATTTTTGTCGGTGCTACCGGCACCGGTAAGTCGACTTCGCTGGCGGCGATGATCGGTCACCGCAATCGTAACTCCAAGGGCCATATTATTTCGATCGAAGATCCGATCGAATATATCCACAAGCACGAGGGCTGTATTGTTACCCAGCGGGAAGTGGGTATTGATACCGAGTCCTTTGAAGTGGCGTTGAAAAACACCCTGCGGCAGGCGCCGGATGTGATTCTGATTGGCGAGGTGCGCACCCGGGAAACCATGGAGCACGCCCTGGCCTTTGCTGAAACCGGGCACCTCTGTCTGTGCACCCTGCACGCCAACAATGCCAACCAGGCGCTGGACCGTATTCTGCACTTTTTCCCGGCCGAGCGGCACGGTCAGCTGTGGATGGATTTATCCCTTAACCTGAAGGCGATGATCGCCCAGCAGTTGATACCGACACCGGATGGCGAGGGCCGCCGTGCCTGTATCGAGGTGTTGCTGAATACGCCGCTGGCGTCCGACCTGATTCGCAAGGGCGAAGTCCATGAGCTGAAGAGCCTGATGGCGCGCTCTACCGAGCAGGGGATGCAGACCTTCGATCAGGCCCTGTTCGACCTCTATAAAGAGGGGCAGATTACCTACCAGGATGCACTGGCCCACGCCGACTCCCCCAATGACCTGCGGCTGATGATCAAGATGGGCGGTGCCGATGCCGAGGATCTCGATGAGATGTCGAACAAGCTGACCATGGTCGATGATGACGACGGCCCCGCCAATCGCGGTACGGGAATGCGTCGCCGTTAGCTTCAGTCCTGACTGCGCAACCAGGATTCGAGGATCAGTTGCGCGCTGAGGCTGTCGACGCCCTCGCGCTTGAACTGTTTGCTGTGGCGTTGCTCCAGTATTTCGCCCTTGGCTTCGAACGAACTCAGGCGCTCATCCCAGTGAACAACGGGCAGGCCGAAGCGGCCGTGAATCCGGTTGGCGAACTTGCGGGCGCGAGCGCTGAGCTCTGATTCGCTGTCATCCATGTTTAAGGGCAGGCCGACCACCACGGTCGCCGGCTTCCATTCTTCCAGCAGTTTGCCCAGTTCGTCCCAGTCGGGGATGCCGTCGCGGGCCCGCAGTGCCGGTAGTGGTGTGGCGGTGCCGGTCAGGGTCTGGCCAGCGGCGCAGCCAATCCAGCGCGTGCCAAAATCAAAGGCGATAATCGTCTGAGTCTTCACGCGTGCCCGCTGTAGGGTGCCAGTTGGCCGAGATCAATCCCCAGCTTCATCAGCGCCGCTTCCAGTTTTTTATGGTGGGGTGTGTCAAATAGCAGGCAGGGGTCGGCGGGCACGGTGAGCCAGACATTCTCTTCCAGTTCGTCCTCCAGCTGGCCGGCGGCCCAGCCGGCATAGCCCAGTGCAATCAGCGCGCGGTTGGGGCCGCTGCCACCGGCAATGTCGGCGAGGATATCGGCGGAGGTGGTGAGCAGGATGTCATCGCTGAGCTCGATCGAGTCCTGCCAGCGTCGCTGTGGTTGGTTGCCGTGCAGTACGAAGCCGCGTTCGGTGTGCAGTGGTCCGCCGGCCAGCACCGGTTCTCTGTGCGGGTGGCCGCTATTGACCAGTGACAGCTGCGCAAGCACCTCGTCGACTTGCACGTCCATGGGGTGGTTGATGACCAGCCCCATGGCGCCATCGATATCATGCTCGCAAATGTAGGTCACACTGCCGGCAAAAAAGCCGCCTTCCAAGTGTGGGGTGGCCAGCAGCAGGTAATTTTTCAGACTGTCGAGATTTGGGCTCATAGTGCTGATTATGGGCCTGTCTTCGCGGAACACAAGGCTCATATTCGCAGGCCGCGACCGATCAGCTTTCAGAGGTCAGGGTGCTCTGTTCAAAGCGCCAGGTGCGGATGATTTCCAGTACATCCACTTCCCTTCTCAGTTCGGAGGGGAAGGGCGCAAAGGGGGAGGCGAGGCGAACAATGCGCAGCGCGGCGCTGTCCAGCAGCGGGTGGCCCGATTTCTGCAGAATTTCAATTTCTTTCACGCTACCGTCGGGGTAGAGGGAGACCATCAAGCGCAGCGAGCCTTCCAGCCCCAGCCGTTTGGCCTGTTCCGGGTAGTTGTTGTTGCCGATGGTTTCTACCTCGGTGCGCCAGTTGTGCAGGTACTCCGCCTCGATCGCACGCTTGGTGGACGAGGATGTCAGGGTGCGCACCCTAGGGCGTTTGGCGTAAGCCTGGCGCTGCAGGTCGAGCTTGGCCTGCAGGCTGGCGATTTCGCGGCTCAGGCGGGTGCTCTCTGCGGGACCGTCGATGATTTCCGGTACCTGCTCCTTTTCCTTGTCGGCCTGGGCGGTTTGCTGTTGGGCCTTGGCGGTGGTACTGAGCAGTTTCTGGTTGTCAGCCGCCAGTTTGCGCTTGGCCAGGGTCAGGGTTTCCGGCGAAGAGTGCAGGGTGTCGCGCATGGGCCGCTGCTTGTCGGTGGTAAGCAGCGCCTTCTCTTCCAGGGTGCCGCTGCCCTGCTGATCCTGCTGGGCGAGGAAGTCGGCGTCGGGGTTGGGCTCGGACTTGTGTTTGGCGAGGGTGATCTCCAGTCGCGGGGCCGAGCGCTGGCGCAGCTCCTCGGTGAAGCCGACGCCAAGTATGATGGCCGCATGCAGGGCGGCCGCCAGGCAGAAGAAAAACCCGAGCTTGTCAGTTGGGGTGGGG
>JBFHCW010000099.1:0-7720 GCA_041585035.1 Litorivivens sp. | reverse complement strand
GAATAAATCTGAGCTAATCGACGCCATCGCTGCTTCAGCGGACCTGCCAAAAGCTGCTGCGGGTCGCGCCCTTGACGCGGTTGTCGATTCAATTACGGATGCATTGAAAAAAGACGATTCGGTTTCTCTGGTTGGTTTTGGCACCTTCAGTGTAAAAGAGCGCGCTGCTCGCACTGGCCGTAACCCACAAACCGGTGAGCCAATCAATATTGCTGCGGCCAAGATTCCTAGCTTTAAAGCGGGTAAAGCACTGAAGGACGCTGTTAACTGATACGGCGCCTGTTTTGTAAAAAACCCGTTCGGAGTCATTGAACTCCATAATAAAGGCGCATCGGAAGATGCGCTTTTTTTGTAAGTAGTGGAATAACATGCTTCAGAATATCCGCGACAACATTCAGGGCGTCGCCGCCAAAATTATCATCGGTCTGATGATCGTTCCCTTTGCGCTGTACGGTATCGACTTTCTGTTCAGTGGCAGCACTGAAACGCCGGTCGCCGTGGTTAATGGTGAGAAGGTAAGCCAGTACGAGCTGGATCAGGCGCTTGCCATGCAAAAGCGTCAGTTGCTGGCGATGATGGGGGACAATATTGATCCTGGTCTGCTTGACGATACGGTGTTGCGTCGTCCGGCGCTGGACTCCTTGATTCGCCAGAAGGTTCTGTTGCAGGCCGCGGAGAAGGCGGGAATCGCCGTGCCCGATCGGGTGCTGAACCAGGCGATTATGCAGATGCCTCAGTTTCAGGAAGGCGGACGTTTCTCCGCTGAGCGCTTTCGCCAGATTCTTGCCGCCCAGGGTTTTACCCCGCAACTGTTCCGCTCTCTGTTGCGCACCGATCTGTTGATCGACCAGTTGAATCAGGGGGTCGCGGGTTCAACCTTTGTAACCGACTTCCAGGAAAGTGATGCGATTCGCCTTGGCGATCAAAAGCGCAGTTTCCACTACCTTACCGTTGATACCAGCCGTTTTGCCGAGCAAGTTGCACCATCAGACGAAGCGATCGAGGCTTACTATCAAGAGAATCAGAATCGCTTTAAATCTGCAGAAGCTGTGCGCGTAGCCTACCTTGAATTGAAAATTGAAGATTTCTACCGGCCGGTAGCTGAAGAAGATATTCGAGCGGCTTACCAGCAGGAAATAGAATCTGCGCAACAACTTACCGAGCGCCGCGCCGCCCATATTCTGGTTGAGGGAAGCGACGACGCGGCCCGCAAGAAACTGGAGGCCGCGCGCGACCGTATCCTTGCTGGCGAGAGCTTTGCCGATGTGGCAAAAGAGCTTTCCGACGATTTTGGTAGCGCCGATCAGGGCGGTGATCTTGGTTTCAGTGCCGGAGATACTTTCCCGGAGGCTTTTGAAGATGCTCTGGCAGAGCTAGAGGTAGGTGAAGTTTCCGAACCTGTGGAAACGGACGCGGGCCTGCATCTAGTGAAGCTGTTGGACGTACGCGAGCCCGAAGTCGCTTCGCTGGAGTCTCGCCGAGCGGATATCGAGCGGCAACTGCAGGAGCGGGCCGCCAAGCCCCGGCTGGTCAGTGAGGTAGAAGCACTCCGTGACCTGGTCTTTAACGCCGATGGTCTGGAGGAGCCGGCCAAGGCTCTTGAGCTTGAGGTTCAGGAAAGTGACTGGCTTACAGCGGATCAGAATGATGGTCTGCTGGCTCACTCTGCGGTCAAGGCTGCGGCATTCAGTGCCGAGCTGCGGGAGCAGGGCTATAACTCGGAAGTGTTTGAGGTATCGCCGAGGCACTATGTGGTTCTGCATCCGCTCGCGCATCGCCCACCTGAAGTCCAGCCGCTGGCAGAAGTCCGCGACGTGATTGTGGCGACCCTGAAAGAGCGGGAAGGTCGTGAGCGTGCAGAAGACGTGGCGCGCGAGCTAATGTCAGCGCTGCGCGCGGGTGAGTCGGCCGAATCGCTGGCGAAGAAAACCGACGGTGTCGATTGGCAGGTGGCCGTTCGCTCATCGCGTCAGGATTCCAGCATCGCTGACGCTGTCCGCCGTAAAGTCTTTCAGATGGCGCGTCCTGAAGCGGGTGAGAATGTTGCCATGACCCGCGATACCGGTGGTAATGCAGTGGTTATTCAACTCACAAATGTATACGATGGTGAGCGAAGTCTGGTGGCGGAAAACCGTCGCCGAGAACTCTTGGCGGGCGCACAACGCGTGCAGGCGAATCAGAGCTATAACGCCTATTTTGCCAGCCTGATGCGCCGTGCTGAGGTGAAGTACAACTGATCAGCTGTTGCCGATACGCCTGTATCGGCACAAGGATACATAATAATGATAGAGCCGGGATCAGAAAGCGCATTACCCGGTGGACAGTTGGATATCTGGCTGGCGATATCGGCCCATGTGGCCGATCATCGCCAGGACTCTGCGTATGAGGCCATGCTAGATGCCAGTGAGCTGGATCACTACCAATCCCTACAATACCCAGAGCATCGCTTCGATTATCTTTTGAGTCGTGCGTTGTTGAGAACGTCCCTGTCCTGTTACACAGGTCTGGCGCCGGAAGCGCACCGCTTTACTCGCAACGAGTTCGGCAAGCCACAACTTGATCCGACGCTGTTGCCGGAAGGGGTGTTTTTGCCCCAATTCAACTTGTCGCTAACCGATGGCGTTGCCGTCTGCGCAATCAATCGCAGCGCCCCGCTTGGCATTGACGTGGAGTATCACGGCGACGGCCGCTCGATGGTGGAGGTAGCGGACCAGTATTTTTCCTCCATTGAAACGGCGGAGCTCAAACGGTTACCGACGGCCAGTCAGCGAGCGGGTTTTTATCGCTACTGGACGCTCAAGGAGTCGCTTATAAAAGCGCGGGGTGAGGGGCTGTCGGTACCGCTGGATAGCTTTTCCTTTCGAGTGGCCACTGGGGTGCAGGCTAACACCCAAACCGCGAAACTGGTGTCTATGGCTGAAGGTTTTTTGCCGTCTGCCCAGCAGTGGGATTTTCGCTATTTTGATTTGGGTGAGAGCTATACGGTCGCAGTAAGTATGGGTGAACCCATTGACCATATCTGCCTGCGCGAAACCATCCCGCTGGTCGGGTGTGTCGATGTTCAGTCGACTTCGGATTTGTTCTCGCACGCCCATCAGGACGCACTTCACGCTGCTTTCTGTTAGAATCCCCCGGCTTTAGCATTGCCAAAATCATCGGGGGAAACCGTGTTCAAGGTACTGACGCGTAATCAGATTTCAGTAAAAGGTTTGGATCGTCTGCCACGCCAGCAATACGAAATTGCCAGCGAGTTCAACTCGCCCGACGCAATTTTGCTGCGTAGCCACAAATTGGCTGTCGATGAAATTTCACCCTCGGTTATGGCCGTAGCTCGTGCCGGAGCCGGGGTCAACAATATCCCCGTTGCTGACTGCACAAAACGAGGCATCCCGGTTTTTAACACGCCTGGCGCGAATGCCAACGCCGTTAAGGAGTTGGTGATTGCCGGTATGACGCTGGGCTCTCGCGGTATTCTCGACGGAATCCAGTACGTTTCCACCTTGGGCGAAATGTCGGATGGCGCGGCAATGAGCGCGTTGCTCGAGAAAGAGAAAAAGCGCTTCAAGGGCCAGGAACTGCAGGGCAAGACACTGGGTGTCGTAGGACTTGGTGCGATTGGCTCGCTGGTCGCGCGTGCCGGCCTTGATCTGGGGATGGACGTTATCGGCTACGATCCGGCCTTGTCTGTGGATGCGGCCTGGCGCCTGCCCAGTTCGGTGCGCCGTATGGAAAACATTTCCAGCCTGTTTGCCCGGGCTGACTACATTAGTCTGCACCTGCCGGTATTGGATGCCACCCGTGGTCTGGTGAACGCAGAACTGCTGGCGAACTGTAAACCGACACTGCGGCTGTTGAATTTTGCTCGAGAAGAAATCGTAGACAATGCGGCGATTATCGAAGCCCTGGATGCCGGCCGTATTGGCCGCTATATCGCGGATTTCCCGGCACCCGGTCTGATCGGGCGCGACGATGTTGTACTGATGCCGCATATTGGTGCGAGCACTGACGAAGCGGAGGAGAACTGCGCCGTCATGGCCGCCGATCAGCTTCGCGACTTTCTGGAAAACGGCAATATCAAGAATTCTGTCAATTTCCCCGCGCTGGCGCTTGAGCGAAGTGGTGGTACCCGCATTGCGATCAGCAACAGCAACGTTCCCAAGATTCTCGGCCATGTATTGTCGGCACTGGCTGATGCCGATATCAACGTGATTGATATGTTGAACAAGAGTCGCGATGATGTGGCCTATAACCTGATCGATGTGGCGGTGGCGCCGACTGATGCAGTGATCGATCGGATTCGTGCCATAGAAGGTGTCATCAATGTGCGGGTCATTGCCTGACCTGCACCGGGCATAGCCTGAGCTAGGGGGGAGTGTGAGCAAACTGGATACGATCGCCGGCTTGATTCAAGGCCAGCGAGGCAAGCCCCCCATCGACAAATGGCACCCCGATTTCAGTGGCGATATCGATATTGTCATTCGCAGTGACGGGCGCTGGTTTCACGAAGGCGGTGAGATCAAGCGCCACGAACTGGTCAAACTCTTTGCCTCCATACTGCGCCGGGAAGCCGACGGCGATTACTACCTCGTCACGCCCGTCGAGAAATGGCGGATTCAGGTGGAGGATCTTCCCCTGCAGATCATCGATGCTGAAATCGAACCCAACCGTATTGGCGTGCTGACGAATGTCGACGACTGGTACATTCTGGGAGAGAACAGAGCGTTGGTGGTGAGTGCCGACCCTGATCGTGGCGAGCCGCGCCCGCAGGTCGAGCTGGATCACGGTCTCTGTGCCCGGGTTGCCAGGCCCGTGTTTTATAGGCTGGTGGAAGAGGCCGAGGTAGACGAAGGTCAGCTCTGGCTTCAGTCTCAGGGCCAGCGCTTTTCACTGGGTCACACGGAGTAAAGCCGGTATGGCCAGAATTTCCCTCAGTAAAAAACACAACAAGCCGGAGGCTGAAGTCAGGCAGATGGTCGAGGAATTGGCGCAGTCCGTGGCTCGACGGCATGGCGCTAAAACGGCCTGGAGCGGTGACAACTCGGTCAAAATTGAACACTCGCGACTGTCAGGTCGGCTGGATATGCTACCGGGCGAGGTGCGTATCGAGGTCAAACTCGGGATGCTGGCCGGTGCTTTCAAGGGGACCATCGAGGCGGAACTCAGAAAGGCGCTTGAAGAGAAGCTGGGTTAGCGCGCTGCTGGCCCCGTCCATTGTGCCCAATAAGTAAAAAAGCGAAAAAGTTTGGAGAAAATAGCAACTTCGCTGCTCTAAAGAGCACTAGCCAACGACGGAGAAGCTTTGTGAGGCAAATTAGCAGTCAGATCAATCTTTGGGCCCTGGTGCTGATGTCGGCGCTGATGGGAGCATTAAGCAGCTCGGTACACGCGGCCTGGCCACTTTCGGACAGTGAAGAGAACCCGTTACCCAGCCTTGCGCCCATGCTGGAAAAAGTTAATCCGGCCGTCGTCAATATTTCCACCTATACCACCCGCACGGTTCAGCAGAACCCGCTGCTGAGAGACCCGTTTTTTCGCCGTTTCTTCAATATGCCCGAGCAGCAGATGCCCGAGCGGAAACGCCGCACCACCAGCGCCGGTTCAGGCGTGATCATCGACGCCTCCAAGGGGACCGTGGTCACTAATCACCACGTGATTGATGGCGCTGATGAAATAACTGTTGCGCTTGAAGATGGACGCAGCTACACCGCCACCCTGATCGGCTCCGATCCGGATGTGGATATCGCGGTATTGAAGATCGACGCAAAAAATCTGCGTGAAATACCCGTGTCGGATTCAGAGAAGCTGCGGGTCGGTGACTTTGTGGCCGCTATCGGCAATCCCTTCGGTCTCGGCCAGACGGTAACCACCGGTATTGTAAGTGCCTTGGGGCGAACCGGCCTGGGCATTGAAGGCTATGAGAACTTCATTCAGACCGATGCCTCGATAAATCCGGGTAATTCCGGTGGTGCGCTGGTGAACCTGAAAGGTGAACTGGTGGGCATAAATACGGCGATCATTGCGCCGGCAGGTGGCAATGTCGGTATTGGTTTTGCGATACCTACTAATATGGCAAACGCCAGTATTTCCCAGATTCTGGAGCACGGCGAGGTCAAACGCGGTCAGTTGGGTGTGATTATTCAGGATTTGACCCCTGAGCTGGCGGATGCATTTGGCATCGACAACGGTCAGCGCGGTGCGCTGATTGCTGAAGTGCAACCGGGCACGGCTGCCGATAAAGCAGGTCTAAAAGCCGGGGACGTTGTTGTCGCAGTCGATGGCAAGGATATTCTCAGTTCCGCCCAGCTGCGGAATGCGGTCGGCGTTCGGAAAATCGGCGACACCCTCACCTTGACCGTTGTCAGGGATGGGAAAAAACGCACGATCAAATCCAAAATTGGTGAGCCTTCCCAGCTGGTTGCCGGCAAGGATGAGGCAGTACATAAGTTTCTTGAAGGCGCATCTCTGAAAGAGGCCGATGACAAAGACGGTGTGTTGGTGTCCGAGATAGAGCAGGGCACCGCAGCGGCGCGTTCCGGGCTGCGACCGGGCGATGTTATTGTCTCGGCCAACAAGCAGCGGATAAAGACTATTGCCGAGCTGCGCAAGGCAGTAAAAGATTCCGACAAGCGATTGTTGCTGCAGGTAAAACGCGGACGTGCTGCCCTGTACATCGTTATTCAGTAAAGTGTGAGCGGCTTAACCCTTTGGCTCGCGGGGTTAAGCCGCGGTTCAGCTGGCCGGGCTAGACTGGCACTATTCTGGTAAAAGAAGGTGGCGGTGACGCGTATTCTGATAAGTCTGGCCCTGTCGGCGTTGCTGGCAGCCTGCGCCGGCGCGCCTGTTGCAACCGACTACGATACCGATTTTCCGTTCGCGTCTGTGCGCAACTATGCCTGGCTGGACAGTGGTTCAGCTGAGGACGTGCAGCCGGCTGCCCGCAGCAATGATCTGATGCGGGATCGGCTGCGCAAGGCCATCGACGATCGCATGGCGGCGCAAGGCTTTCGCAAAGTCTCCTCTTCAGACAAGGCAGATATTCTGCTCACTTTCCATATGGGTATCACCGAGATGGTCGAGGTCTATGATTTTCATGACCACTTCGGTTATTACCCTTGCTTTGACCGATTCTGCCGGCGAGGCGGGCATGCCTATTATCCCGGCGGGATAAACCATGATCACTGGGAGTCTGAGTACCACGAAGGTCGGCTGGTGATCGATATGATCTCGCCGAATACGCGCAAACTGGTGTGGCGTGGCGTCTCCGAGCGGCGCATTCCCCTCATGGAAACCCCCGAAGAACGCCGCCTGTTTATTGTCGATACGGTGGGCGCAGTGATGAGCCGATTTCCGCCGGGAAATCACGCGCATTAGCGGTTGAATCTGTCTGCCAGATAACAGACAATACCGCGCCGCGGCAAACAGGCTTTGCCGCACGTTATGGTGGTCCTTCCGGTCCCCTCGCAACGATAGATGGTAAACCCCGCCAGGCCCGGAAGGGAGCAACGGTAGCTATCGACTCGTGTGCCGGGGTGTGGCTGGTTGGGCCGCCACCCAATTTCCTCCCAGATTCACGGCTCAAACCCCTGCACTCTCTGTCACGGGCAAGTTCAAGTCGTGGCCCCGCTGGTGTATCCTAGACCGCTTGATTTTACGTCATCAGGAAAACCATGAGTTATCAGGTTCTTGCGCGAAAATGGCGGCCCAAAAGCTTCCGCGAGCT
>JBFHCW010000098.1:0-7757 GCA_041585035.1 Litorivivens sp. | reverse complement strand
GGTTTTTTCCAGAATGCCCTGGGCGCTGTGTACCGCCAGAATGGCAATGTTCAGACGCTCCTGCGGCAGATCCTGCATCAGGTAGACAAAGCCCATACCTTCTTCGCCCAGCAGGGCGTCTTTGGGTACGCGCACATCCTGAAAAAACAGCTCGGAAGTATCCTGCGCTTTCAGGCCAATCTTGTTCAGATTTTTGCCTTTCTCAAAGCCCGGTGTGCCCGCTTCTACCAGAAACAGACTGGTACCCTTGGCGCCTGCTTGCGGATCGGTTTTGGCGACCACGACGACGAGGTCGGCGTGCTGGCCATTGGTGATAAAGGTCTTGGAGCCATTGATGATGTAGTCATCACCGTCTTTGACGGCCGTGGTTTTGATGCCCTGCAGGTCAGAGCCCGCAGCTGGCTCGGTCATGGCGATGGCCGTGACGATTTCGCCGGACACGCACTTGGGCAGATACTTCTGCTTCTGCTCCTCGCTGCCGTAGCGAACAATGTAGGGTACCGCGATGTCGGAGTGCAAACCCCAGCCGATACCGGTCAGGCCGGAGCGCGCGCATTCCTCATCGACAATGGCGTTGTAGCGGAAATCGACGCCAACACCGCCGTATTCCTCGGGAACGGTAGGTGCCAGAAAGCCCTGCTCGCCCGCTTTGTTCCAAAGCGCACGGTCGACCTCGCCATCTTTTTCCCACTGCTCATGATAGGGGGCAGCTTCCGTTTCCAGGAATTTCCGTACAGACTCACGGAACATTTCGTGCTCGGCTTCGTAAACGGTGCGTGGGATCATGACTTGTAGTCCTCTTATGTTGATGCTGCTTACTTGAGTTGTAGCTTACTACGAGAGCAAGCGCTAGGGAGATCACCAAGCTTAATAGTGGACATTCACGCTGAAAAGCCGACATGAAATGTCCGGTTTGCGGCAAATCCGTCGTTCACAGCCTCCTTTGCTGGGATTATGATTGACGGCTTGCATGAAAGGAGAGGCCATTGTGAGTATCAGCTACCGTGTAAATCAATCCATTCCGGTGGTGAAGTTTATCGACCTGCTGGAGCGCTCTGGCCTGGCGGAACGGCGCCCGGTGGCTGACCGCGAGTGTATTCAAGGAATGCTTAACGGCGCCAATTTGTTGGTGACTGCCTGGGACGGCATCCGACTGGTGGGCGTTTCACGCTCCATGACAGATTTTCACTACGCCTGCTACCTGTCTGATATCGCGGTTGACCGGGAGTACCAGCATCAGGGCATTGGTCGGGAATTGATTCGAATGACCCAGAAACAGCTTGGCAGCAAGACTCGCCTGATCCTGCTGGCCGCCCCTCTGGCTCAGGATTATTACCCAAAATTAGGGTTTACCCTGCACGATCGTTGCTGGGTGCTGGAAGCCGGAGACGAAGTGCAGTGACCCCGGAAAGAAAAGCCCGTATTCAGCGAGTGTTGCGCAGCCGCCAGCCGGATCTGTGCTTGGTGACGGATTATGTCCACAAGGGGCGAAACCTCTCGGCCATCGTGCGCACCGCCGATGCTGTGGGCGCCATGGACCTGCATTGCGTGATCGGCGACAAGGAATACAAGGCCTTTCGCGGAACGGCCAAAGGCAGCCACGGCTGGGTCAAGGTGCATCGTCACCGGAATCTCGCGGAGGCGGTTGGGCCGCTGAAAGCCCAGGGGGTACAAGTGATTGCGGCCAATCTGTCGTCCCATTCGGTAGACTTTCGCTCAGTAGACTACAGTAAGCCTACGGCCTTGCTCTTGGGCGCGGAAAAGGATGGTCTGAGTGAGGCCGGGCGCGCTGTGGCCGATGTGGAGGTGACCATCCCCATGGTGGGCATGGTGCAGTCGTTTAATGTATCGGTGGCTGCAGGCATTATTCTCAATGAGGCCCAGCGGCAGCGCCAACTGGCAGGACTCTACGACGCAATGCGCATTGATGAGGCTACCTTCCAACGCCTGTTTTTCGAATGGGGTTACCCCAAATTGCGTCATTTTTGTGAGCACTATGCCCTGGAGTACCCGCCGCTGACAGAAGAGGGGGACCTGAAAAACCCCTCAGACTGGTATGCATCAATTCGTCAGCAGCTCGGTGACCGCGAACTGGATTTCAGTGAGGTCAACGGTTAATCGGGCTGCAAAACTTTTACAGTGGGGCTTTGAATGGAACTGAATACGGTAGTCATCCTGTGGCTGAGTCTCGCCGTCGTTACCGGCTTGCACACCTTGTGGGCTTTTGCTGCCGCCGCTGCCGGCGGCAGGTTACCCGGCTTTCTTTCACGCGATCCCGGTGTGGCAGCGCCTTTTGTGTGGGGCGGCGTTTTGCTTGCTGCCGCCATTCATGCGGTGTATCTGTTGATTCAGCTCTGACGACTCGTTCACCTGTCTGGGTGATGCCTGTTGCGGCTCGATCGGTGAGAATTTTCCCATCGACAATGCAACAGTGAGATTATCCTATGTCCGACAAGGACCTGATTCGTTCGGTAGAGGACGGTTCCGCCTGGGACACCTTCTGCGACACCCTCAAGGAAACCGGCAAGCAGATCATGCGCCCGGAAGCACCCGCGGATGCCTTTACCCGCGCCGAAGGCTGGCGTTACCTGACCCGCCTGACACGCATTGCGCTCGATATGTTCATGGAGTGCAGCGATCGGGACTTTCCCACCTTCTATCGTCCGTCACACGAAACCGCAAAAATCGGCGCCGATAACCCGGATAATTTCTACGAGCGTGCCGAGATTAACGGCAAGTACGATTACCGCATTACCGGTACACGCGGCACCGTGGCCTACCTCGGTTTGATTGCCATTGCCGGGGGCTATGAAGACGAAGACGCCAACATGCGCTCGGTCGGTGCAATCGATACTCACGGCGGCCTTGAGGTCAGCGACGACGGTACGGTTGAAATTATTCTGAGCCGGGAGCCCAAACCCGGCAACTGGCTGAAAATTACCGAGGACACGATTGCGGTTCTGGTGCGTCAGACTTTTCTCGATCGCAAAAATGAAGCTATTGCCGAACTGAAGATCGAGCGGATTCTGGAAGAGGGTGTCGTACCCGAACCTCTCGACCCCGCGCAGTTGGCTGAAAACCTGATCAAGACAGCGGGTTTCGTGCAGGGCACGGCAACGCTGTTTGCCGACTGGGCGGAGTCTTTCCTCGATAAACCCAACGAGCTGCCACCGGCAGATCAGGCCTACTGCCAGAAAATCGGCGGAGACCCCAATATTTTCTACTATCACAGCTACTACGATCTGGCTGAAGACGAGTCGCTCGTGGTTGAAGTGCCCCGTATTCCCGACTGTGAAAACTGGAATCTGCAGGTCGACAATTACTGGATGGAGTCGCTGGACTACCGCTACCTGAAGATTCACGTCAACAAGCACACCGCTCATTACAACGACGACGGCAGCGTTCAGATCGTGATCGGCGAGCACAACCCCGGCCACCCGAACTGGCTGACCACGGCCGGTCATCGCAAAGGCACACTGGCGTTCCGCTGGATCGGTGCGGATGACATTGTGCATCCCGCCACCCGTGTCGTTAAAACCGAAAGCCTGAAGTAAGCGAGGAAGCCCCCAGATGTCAGAGCAGGACATTCCCAACGTAGAGTTAAGCGTCAGCGGCTTGCTGCAGGCAGCCCAGGATGCGACAGGACTGAGCGATTTTGGTGATGAGTCATTTCGCGAGCCCTTTGAAGTGCTGGTGAAGTCGCTGAATGAAGAGGCCAACCTGAATGCGGTTGGACGCTTCACCCAGTATCAGCGCATTTTTAATATTCTCTGTAATCGCCTTCGCACCGAAGCCTGGATTGCACGGCATCCGGAAATACTGGATGAAGAGGTCGTGGCGCCGGTGGTGATCATTGGTTTGCAACGTACCGGTTCGACCATGTTTCACCGGGTGCTAGCGAGTGACTCGCGCTTTTTCGCGCCGCTGTGGTATGAAGTGCGCAATCCCGCGCCCTATATGGACTGGCAGCCCGGTGGTGCCGACCAGCGCATGATTGAGGCCGAGCAGGAAATTGCCGGTATGCTGGAAGCCAACCCTGAACTGGCCGCCATTCACCCGATGGATCCGGTAGCCCCTGACGAAGATATTATGCTGCTGGAACACAGTTTCTACAGTACGGTGCCCGATGCTTTTTGCAACGTGCCCAGCTACGGCGAGTGGAACGACACTCACGACAATACGCCAGGCTATGAATACCTGAAGCGGCAGTTGCAGAGCCTGCAGTGGCAGAAGAAACAGAAGGGACAGCAGGCTGAGCGCTGGCTGCTGAAAACGCCGCACCATCTGCACCATGTGGCTACACTGTTGCGGGTATTCCCGGATGCAAAAATTATCCAGACCCACCGCGACCCGCTGCAGACTATCCCGTCGGCAGCGAGCATGAACTACAACTTGTGGATCATGTGCGCCGACGATCCGGACCCGAAAGTGGTTGGTGAACAATGGGCTGCGAAATATGCGCGCGGTATGAAGCACACGCTGGAAACCCGAAAAGCCAAACCGGACTCCTTTATCGATGTCTGGTACAAGGACACGGTAGTTGATCCGACGGTGCCGGCTAAAGCCGTGTATGACTTTATCGGTATGGACTTTACTGCCGAGGCCAAGGCGGCAATGGAGCATTGGCGAGAGGTTAACAAGCGCGAAGACCGGCCCAGCCATGAGTACACGCTGGAGCAATTCGGCTTCAGCGAAGACGGTCTGAAACAGCAATTCGCTGAATACCGGGATCACTATCTGGGTTAATTGCCTGCGGGGTGGCGTCCGCCACTCCGCTTCTTTTCCCTCGTCGCCGATGGTCGTTAAAAGCGCCATCCTTTGTCGTGAAATATGAGCGAGAAATCTGCCGCACTGTTACTATCGGTGGGCACGGCGCTTACTGCTCACGACACTGACACGGTGAAGGCAATCCATGAATCAGCCACTACTCTACGCATTTTCCAGCGTTGCCATCACCGTCGGCCTGTTTCTGCTTATTATGGTTGGGAACGAGATAGGCTTTCGCATTGGTCGATTTGTGCAGGCGCGCACTGACGAGGAGATCAAGTCGCTCACCGGGGCTATTCAGGCCAGCATATTGGGTCTGCTGGCCCTGTTGCTCGGTTTCACCTTCAGCATGTCTATGCAGCGCTATGACGCCCGCAATCACGCACTGATTAGCGAAGCCAATGCCATCGGCACGGCTCAACTTCGCGCCCAGCTGCTTCCCGAACGCTTTCAGCAGGAAACCTCAAGTTTGCTCGAAGTCTACCTCGAATCGCGGGTAGCCGCCGGCAAGGTTGAGCTGACGGCATTTGAAGATCGAAAAGCCTATAACCGGGAAGTCGCGCGATTGCAGGCGGAGCTTTGGACGCTGGCGGTTAATGCCGCCCATGAAGAGCCGAGTCCGGTAAAGACCGGCGCCTTTATAAATGCATTAAACGAGATGATCGATGCCCAGGGTAAGCGCAATGCGCTGCTGGATATGCACGTTCCGGAAGTGGTCTTGTTACTGTTGTTTGCCGTTTTTATGTGTTCTGGCGGAATGTTGGGGTATTCCAGCGGTTTGAGTGGGCGACGAATCGTCGCGCCGACATTGGTGATGTCGTTTCTGATTGCCTTGATCGTTTTTATTATTATTGATCTGGACCGGCCGAGGAGGGGCTTGATTCAGGTGGATCAGAGGAGTTTGGAGGTCTTACAGACTTCAATGCCAAGCGGTTAGATTTAGTTAGGGGGCGATTTTAAGTTTTGGGTTTTTCTTCAGTTATGGTTTCGCCCTGCTGGGCGAGTGACTTCTTTTTGCTTGTCCAAAAAGAAGTCACCAAGAAAAAGGACACCCGGTTCCGCAGTCGATTTCCGCTGCGCTCCAATCGATCCCCTGCGCGCTTCGCATCCGGCGGCGCGAGCGGAAACTCGCCCTGTCGGGCTCAGACACCCGCTCGCTTCATCCGCCGGCTGCTGCAGTGCTCGGCTGCTCCAACGGGACTCACCATTCTAAGGCCTTAGGTGCCACAGCGCTCTCCGTTGGCACCAGTCTCCCCCTTTGGAGGCGCCGAGAAGCGCAGGTTTTCATCGGGCAAGAGCGAGCATTGTTCGAGTCCCGTAGCGGCGATAGCCGCGAAGGTCGAGTTGCGCAGCGACCGATGCAAACCGAGCATCGCAGGGAACCCGAAGGGCGCCGGAGCAGGGGTGCCCTTTTTCTTGCCTACTTCTTTTTGGGCACGCAAAAAGAAGTAGGTCGCCAGCTGGCGAAACAGATGCCCAGCATCAGCCAGCAAAAACCAAGAAAAACAACGTTGCCGGCAGGCTAAACCCTCACACCAAGGTCCCAAACACCTTGTCATACAGCAAGGTAATCGTTGAATAATTCCCCTGATGCATGTCTTTATGGTGATTGGCATGCTTCACCGAAATCCAGCTCAGGGTTTTACCGGGGAAGCTGTCCATTCGAATATGGCAGTGATTGAGAATATTCAAATTCTGAAAGACCAGCACCGCGACCGCCAGGCTGGCGATATGGAAGGGGCCGATAAAAAGGCCGAGCAGAGCAGCTGATCCCATAAACAGGGAAATACCGATAAAGGTTTCCAGCGGATGCACGTAGAAGGCGTCGATGTGCGTCGGTTTGCGGGCCTGATGGTGCAGGGCGTGCACCCGACGGAAATAGCCCTTGCCGTGAAACAGGAAGCGGTGTGTAAGGTAGTAGAAGAAATCGTAAACCATCAGAATGGCGACAATATCGACAGCAATCTTCCACAGGGGTAGTGGATTGATGGTGACAATAAACGGTACCACCGCCGCATAGAAAACGAGGTTGGTGATTCCGCCGAGCTTGCGATTTGCGGCGACGATGGGCGGATATTTTTCCTGCGCCAGCTTCTGTGAGTCTTCAGCGTGATTGATGTCCCGCATGCCGTCGAAGGCGCGGATGCGTCGGGTGAGGAAATGCCCCACCACAGAGGCCCCGAAGAGGGTGGCCAGAAGAAACAGTGTCGCTTGCCAGTCGTAGCTCATGTGGAAATCCTCGCACTCGCTGCATTAGCTGTCCATTAATGCGAATATAGTAAACACATATTTACCAACAATAAAATTAAAGTTTACTAAAATTCGGGTGTGTAAGCGGTCGGATCTGCCAGTGACGGGGTCAGCTATCGATAAAGACCATGGCAAGCAAGTACTCTATAAAGGCCTGTTTGGCCTCCGGCTGCAAGGGGTGAATACCCGCTTTGCTGTTGCCTGTGACCAGTGCCAGCGAGCGGTCCATCAAGGGGCCCAGCGTGATAAAGGAAACCATCACACTGGCCAGGATGTCCCGCAGTATCGTCTTCTGCACCCGGTGCAGGATCTCCGGGTTATCCAGCTGCGTGCTTAAAGCCGCAGTGGGCACGAAATGCCTCGCCAGCCATTCCATACGCGGCCCTTCGCTGGCGCCTTCACGGAGCAGAATCTGACCGTAGGCGGGCACCGTTACCAGTGCGTCAATAAAGGCGCTCATTAAAAAGCCGATGCGTTCCCGGTCAGAGTTGAAGGTCTGCTTGTCGGGTTGATAGAACTGCTCGAACTGGGTGGTAAAGCGCTGTTCTACCAGCTCGGCGGCGGCTTTCCAGAGGTTCTCCTTGTTTTTAAAGTGGTACAGGATAAGGGGCCTATCCGCGTTGCAGCGTTGAGTAATTTCCCGGAAATTAGTGCCGTCGTAGCCGAGACTGGCAAAGGCCTCCACGGCGGCATCGAGAATGGCTTGTCGGGTTTCGGCCCGTTGCTGGGCGCGTTTGTTT
>JBFHCW010000097.1:0-7758 GCA_041585035.1 Litorivivens sp. | reverse complement strand
CTGGGGCGTTTCCCGATACAGATAGCCCTGAACACCCTCCGGTGAGCGGCCAATCGCATAAGTCGGACCGTCCTGTAAGGCGTAGATATATCCGGTAGCGCCACTGTTTACATCACCGGCAATGTCATTGCTGTCGGCGAGCTCGTTACTGGGACTCTTGATACACGGCGTGCCGGTACAATCCGGGTTTTCGTAGTACACCGGTTCACGACTTGTAAAGCGATCATCGCGAATACCTATCAGCGCACGGTAGTTGCGCTGAATGCCATCTGCCCCCGCTGCCACGGTGCGGTCAATGTAGGACACCCGGGGCGCTTCGTGCTCGTCGTAATCAACGGCTTTGCCCAGCACACGACCATTCGCATCGCTCACATAGCTTTCGCGAGATTGCTCGTTGACGTAACGTTTGACCAAGGCATCGCGAATGGCAACCAGGCCGACAAAACTGCCTATCACCAATACGGTGATAATAAGCATCAACTCTATCGTCAGAACAAAGCCTTTCTGCCTTGCCGGCCTGAGCGATCTTGCCGGCTTCGATCGGGCTATTATCATGATTGTCTTTCCTGTTTGACGATCGTCAGAACATCGCCGTCAGCGTGTCTCAGAACAGTTCCTTGAGTAGCGTCATCACTTCAAATACTTGTGCGCCTGCGGGATAAAAAACGAGCACCAGAAACATGGGGAAGCATACCATGATCATCGGCAGCATGGCCTCCATGGTCTTCCGGTTTGCCAGTTGAGTGCCGCGCTGCCGCTGGCGGGCGACTAACAGATCAGCCTGCGCTTCAAGCGTCTGCGCCATCGGGGAACCCACGCTGAAGCCCACCTCCAACACCGAGGCCAGCTGCATGAGTTCGTCGACGCCGGTGCGTTCTGCCAGACAGGTAAATGCCTCTTCCCGCGACCGCCCTGCGCTAATTTCCGAGGAAAGCAACAACACCTCTTTCGCCAGGGGATTGGTATCGGTAAGACCGAAGCGCGCGGCATGATCAAAACTGTCGCGCAAGCTGAGTCCTGATCTGAGGTAAACCACGATCAGACTGACAAACAGACTCAGCGAACCTGCAATCCGTTTTTTGCGCGTTCTACGAAGGAGCCACAGATAGGCATCCGGCGCAAAGAAACCAGCGCTGGAAGCACCCAGCAACCAACCCACGCCCACAGCCCCCCTGCTCAGCTCCACGAGGATCATCGGCATAATGATTGCCATAGCGAGTTTAAGCGGCCAATAAACCCACCTGGCCCGCTCAACAGAGAAGCCACTCTGGCGAATCAGCTTCCGCGGATAGAAGGAGAAGCCCGGCTTGTCCGGTTTTTCCAGCGAAGACTCAAAATGCTCCGATACATTGGCCTGGGCCTCGAGCTTACGCAGGCTGACCGCAAGCACACCAAGCAGGAGCAGCAGTAGTACGATGATCCCGTCTATCCACCAATCACTCATAACTCGGACCTCAGAATTCTACGCAACCACAGGTATCCCACGACTTGCGACAAAATACCCGCAAGCAGATACGCCGCTCCATTTTCACTATTTTTCAGGGGTTCAAACCAGTTAGGCTCCTTCCAGAAAAAGAGCGGAACAAGGAGGTAGGGCAATGCACCGGCAAAAATCGCCGCATAGCGCGAGCCCGACAATTGCCCGTCAATCTGGATGCGCAGCTTCACCCGCTCACGCAGCAGGCTGCTGACCGACTTCAACAAAGGCGCAAAATCCGTACCCGAATGCCATTTTGCCAACAAGGCCTGACGAAAGAGCCTCACACCTTCGGAATCGTAGCGATACCGCATTCTCTCTATGGCTTCTTCGATGGGGAGGCCGTAGTCCAGCCGGTCTACCACTTCATTCAGCTCACGAGCCACGGCACCTCGCGAGGCATTCGCTGCGACCCGCATGGCTCGCTGTGGCGATACGCCTCCGGCGACAGCAGCCTGGATTAGATCAAGAGCATCTATCAGCTTCTGTTCAAATCTATGCCGGATAAAACTACTCGCGTCTGTTATGGCAAAAAACGTTACCAGCGTCAGCGCGGCCCCCGACAAGGCCGCCAGCGCCATGGATTCAGGAAAGAATTCCAGGAAAACAAAAAATACGCAGAAGCTGACAGCCAACAGAATCGCAGCCAGCATCAATGGCTCGACTCTCCAGTTAAGCGTTTGCAGCGTCTGCCTGACGGATGAGGTCTTTCTCGCAGGTGCACCAGCCGTTTTCTGAAAGAGGTTCTCTGGCTCCACGACTTCCATAGATTGCCACACCCGAAGCAGGGAATATCCTGCCAAGCAGATGCTCACCGCAATCAGTAAAGCGTTCATTGGTAACCACCGCAGTGCGCTTCGGGCGCTATATCCTCTCGGGAATAACCTTGCTCTCTTGCCCGCTCAAGGAAGGCCGGCCTGACACCAGTATACAAATGCTTTCCTGGACCATGGCCTGCCCCACAATCTGCACCGGCCTGGAAGCGAAACAGTGTTTGAAGGGACAAATCATCGCCCGTTCGCACAACTTCACCAATGCTGGTGACTCGCCGAACACCATCGCGAAACCGGGTTACATGCACCACCAGCTGAACCGCCGACCCTATCATGTCGCGCACAGATTCTCGTGGCACACCGGCATCGTTCATCAGTGCCAAGGCCTCCAGCCTGCGTAAAACATCTTCACTGCTATTGGCATGAACCGTGGTCATACTGCCATTGTGACCGACATTCATGGCCTGCAGCATGTCCATCACCTCACCGCCACGCACTTCGCCAACGATAATACGGTCAGCCCGCATACGCAGGGACGTTCGGACCAGGTCACGCAGCTCAACCTTTCCTACGCCTTCCATATTCGACTGCCTACCCTCAAGGGAGATAACGTGAGGGTGTTCCAGTCGAAGCTCTGCCGTTTCCTCAATGGTAATAACCCGCTGTTCCTCGGGAATGCTTCTGGAGAGCGCATTGAGCAGTGTCGTCTTGCCCGCCCCCGCACTGCCGGCGACCACAATGTTCACACCGGCATCCACCGCCATTTGAAGCATTTTCAGCATGACGTGGTTCATAAAGCCTGAAGCGACCAGTTCTTCTGCACTGACGCCTTCGCTTCGAAAACGCCGAATCGATACCACCGCAGCCCGGTTGCACAGCGGAGGAATGACGGCATGCAAGCGACTACCGTCAGCAAGTTTGGCGTCAACCATCGGGTTAGAGGAATCAAGATGGCGCCCCTGATTCGACAGAATTCGGTCGACAAAGCGGCGTAAGTGCGCGTCATCATCAAAGGTCACGTCGGTGCGCTCCAGCCCTGCACCTCGGTCGACCCAGACCTCATCAGCCCCGTTAATCAGAATGTCGCTAACATTATTCTCGAGCATCAGGGTTGCGAGGGGGCCCATACCCCCGAGTTCCTGAAGTATCTCGCCCTCTAGCTTCTCATGCTCCTCAGGACTGATGGTGGCGCCGCGCCCGCTTTTAAGATCATCGACAATCCACTGCACGCGCTCCTTTATTTCACGGGTTTCTCCGAGTGCCGCGACGCCTTCGTCGTGCAAACTATCGATTAATCGACGATGAACCAGACGGCGCAGTTTTCGAAAGTAATCTCCACCGCTGGCTTTATCACTGTTTGATGTTGTCTGACTGAAGGTATCCGCTACCAATTGCATGATCTTCTCCTATCCCTTTCTGTCCGAGCTTCGTCGAACTTTATCTAGATACGAATTTTGACGACTTTTCGTGCGAGCCCCTGGACCATCTCAACTTCGTGATGGGTGGGCGTTGGTTTAACTGCCAGCGGCTCACCGCGAGCCAGATCACGCGTTCCGTGAAGAACCAATGTCACTCGCTCAGATCCTCGAACGCTCGCCAGGGGATACACGTGGTCGGGAAATACCGCGACAACCAGAGAAGACACTTTGCTGCCCTTGCTTGCCGCAGGCTGTTTTTGCGGCAGCAGGCTCATAACGCCTTGCCCATCGCTGCTACGACCACTGCGGCCAGGCCCCATTACGCCCACGAGCCTTACATCACGCGCGATGGTTCTCACGCCGGCAGGTCCGGTTGCCAGCACATCCAGGCGGTCACCGCCGCGCAGTTGAGAAAACGGAATACTTGAAGGGTCTGGCGTCAGGGTGTACAGCACTCGCCCCTCGGGTACCACTTGCGCCAAGGTGGGTTTGGCCAATGCGACCACGTCCGAATTTGAGAACGGCTCGCCGGCCTTCTTTTCTGTCCGCAGCTGCTTACCAATCAAGGAGCGCGGCTCTGCCAGAACAGCGCCGTCAGGTTTCATCTTGCGCTTTTCCAGAAATTTGGGGGTAATGATATCGCCGACCTTCAGGTTGGCACTGGCTACCCAGACGTCTTCTGCGCCCAGTCTATCAACCTGTCGAATGCCCAGAACCGATGCCAGCATGCTTGAGGCAAGGAACAGAACAATCGAACCGGTTGCGCTTCCTGTTAGTTTCCGTTTCATGATCCACCTCGATGTTCGTATTTGCGAAAAAATAAAGGGTGCCCAGAGGGCACCCGGTTGTGATGTTTACTGGGTTCCTGAGGCATCGGGGTTGCTGCCTACAACGGTGTTAGCTGATGCGCCAACGCCTTCAGCGTCTGATGCCACAAAGATGAAGTCAGCATTGTCGCCAGAGGTGGTATCAACAGCATCGTTGAATTCGGAACCGTCAAGCTCAGCGGTGTTTTGGTCGTTCTTGATGCCGTCGAAAGCATAAGACTGATCCAGCGCGCCGATCGCCTCGGCCACGTCGTGCATTTCGGCATTCACCGCATCGCGCATGGATACCATGCCGACGATCATGCCCACCACCATGGTGGTAACGAGAAGCACCAACTCGGTCGTCATAATGAAACCGCGCTGCTTTTTGCCTTTGATTCGAGATACGTTTGCTTTCATGGGTGTTTCCTCTTCGGTTAGGTTGGGTATTGCAAGTGCTGCTAAACGTTTTGGTTTACTTGAGAATTCTGCTGCCCCAGTGGCGCCTCAGCTTCCCTTCCTTAGAGCCTTGCCAACTTCCCTGTCGGGCTTTGGCTACTCTGTGACTGGGTTATTGCAGGCGGCGTACCAACCTTGCCCCCAATGAACAAAAACTTATATTTTCCTTATATTTCGTAGACTTAAAAAAACCAAACCGCATCCACGACAAGCGCTTTCTGCTTTTTCGCCACGCAAATGGCCTCCCTGCACAAAACCGCTCGCATTTTGCAAATCAAATGGGGAGCCATCTCGCACAATGCAACCACGGCCTGAGGGGAGCGCTCACGGCGAGATCGTTAGTGAGTCTCCCGAGCAGAGGTCCAGCGATAGGGTTAATTCCACTTGCAGGCGCATGGGATAAAAAAAAGGCCGCCCGGAGGCGACCAATGGGATAGACCGTACAGTTAGCGGGCGTCAGCGATGTCGCGGCAGGCGGCGTGTTCAGTCAGGCCTACCAACCGGGCCACTGCCTGTCTGAAATCCGGTTTTTGCTCTAAAGATCGAAGGTAAAACTGACAAGCGCCGCCCCAGTCTTCCTCGGCTTCACTCAGCAAGCCCTGGTGGTAGGCGATACGCCAACCGGATACCCCGAGCCGTCCTGCGGCGGACAGCGTTTTGCGGGCATCAGCGTATTTACCTTCAAGGTAGTAGGTCGAGGCCAGTGCTTCGCGCAACTCAGCGTAATCCGGTCGCAGCACGATTTGTTGCTTCAGTAAGGTACGTGCCCGCGCCGTGTTGCCCTCGCGCACAGCCAACTGGCTTCGCAGTAAGGCCGCCTCCGGATGGGCCCCCGGCAGGCTCAATAGCTGATCTAATAAAAACTGCGCGCGATCATATCGCCCGGCCTGGAGTTGCAGTACCGCATTCGCCATCAGTACACGTTCATTTTCTGGAAATTCCATATGCAAGCGCTGCACCTCGCCCTGAATGCGCTTGCACTCTGTCGTGCTGCTGTAGGCGCGCTTGAGCTCATGGCACCCCTGCTTCTTACCGTTCACATCGGAGTACACCGCCATCAACTGATCGAGTCTTTCGTCCGGATCAATAGTGGATGCACGGTGGTTGTCCATAGAGACACAGCCTGTAAGGAAGATCAGCATCAGGGCGCTGCTCATTACACGGGTAATAGAAATCACGTTGATGCTCATTGTTGAACTCCTTGTGCTCGGTTCGTCTCTGGCTCGGGCAGCGCGATGGCCCAGTCCAGCAAGTCGTTGGATGAAGGGTATTGCCACAGAGCAACCTCATGGCGCGGCTCGCGAATAATCGTTGGGGTGACCACTATCACCAGTTCCCGATCACTGTCAGAGTCAGCCGTGGATTTTGCGAAGTTGCCAAGTAACGGCACGCTGCTGAGGCCCGGCGTATGACTGTTATTGTCGGCAAGATCTCGACTTACCAGCCCACCGATAATCAGTGCCTGGCCATCTTCCAAACGGGCCGAGGTTTTGATGGTGCGAACGTTAAACGCCGTAGAGTTCAAGCTTGAACCCGTGCTTCCGGCAATATCCTGGGTCAGCTGGGTATCGGGCAGTGAAATGGTCGGACGCATATCCAGGGTAATGCGGTCGTTTTCTCCGACCATGGCGCGCACTTCCAGCTCAACACCAAAGGCCTTGAACTCCGTTCCGCTGAATACGCCGGAAGTGTTCGAGCCAACCGAGTCGTCCGCCGCCAGCCCGGTCGGTGCAAAGGCCTTGGGTACTGGTACCTCGCCGCCAGCGCGAAATACGGCCGACTCGCCGGCCAAGACGGTCAGCGTGGGTCGCGAAACGGTTCGAGAAATACCTTCTTCTTCCAGCAGCGCAAACAGCATATCCAAGGCGACGTCACTGCCACCTACCTGAAGATTGTTCAGCAGACTGCCACCAAGCAATTGCAAGGCGTTTTCCAATTGCGATGAGTTTGCCCCCTGCTGAGAACGCCCTGCCAAGCCGAAAGTACCGCTATTTTCATAACCATTGGTAACAAGCGTCATATCCGGCCGCCAGCTTTTCAATCGACGTCGGCTGACCTCATGCATCTGCACGGACACGCGGACTTGAGGCAGATCGCGCACATCAATCGTCGACAGAATCCGACCGCCAGCCAGCGAAAGCATTTTGGAGCGGCCAATGTTCTGACTGATGGCATTACTCATCTCACCCGATCTGCCGGAACCCCCAAAAGACGCCAAACCACCGCCGGCACCGCCACGACCACCCCGGCTCGATTGCTGCAGCAGGCCGCCGGATTCGTTGGCGATTACTTTGATTGCGCTCATATCCAGATCAGAAGCATCGGCATTTTGCCCTGTGATCATTCGGGCAGCGACATTCAGTATCCTCACCAAATCAATTTGGGTTTCAACGGACCCGGTAAGCAAAAGGGTATCGTTCTGATCATTTGCCATATCGCCGGACTGAATGCGGTCAACAGAGACCTTTTCACCGCCCAGGGGCTTGATCGCTCGCTTAACTTTGTCGGCCAACGATTCTGGCAGCTGGTCGACTTTAATCAGGTTGATAATGGTCGCCCGCTTTTCCTCAGGCCCACCGCGATAGCGACGTGGGGGCGTCGAGACTTTGTCAAAAGCAGACTTCACTGCAAAGGTAGCGCCTTGCATCATCGACTTGAGATCCGGGGCTTGCAGCACCACATCTCTGTCATCGGAGGCGCCCCCTCGCGCAACATCCAGATAGTTTCTGGCTGCCGTTTCAGCTGCATAACGGAAATTGATGGTCGGCACCTTTCCGCGCAATACCAGTGCCGAACGGTCCGGCGCCAATTCGATGCGGATGGCG
>JBFHCW010000096.1:0-7782 GCA_041585035.1 Litorivivens sp. | reverse complement strand
TGTTGGGCCTTGGCGGTGGTACTGAGCAGTTTCTGGTTGTCAGCCGCCAGTTTGCGCTTGGCCAGGGTCAGGGTTTCCGGCGAAGAGTGCAGGGTGTCGCGCATGGGCCGCTGCTTGTCTGTGGTGAGCAGGGCTTTTTCTTCCAGTGTGCCGCTGCCCTGCTGATCCTGCTGGGCAAGGAAGTCGGCATCCGGGTTGGGCTCGGATTTGTGCTTGGCGAGGGTGATCTCCAGTCGCGGGGCCGAGCGCTGGCGCAGTTCCTCGGTGAAGCCGACGCCAAGAATGATGGCCGCATGCAGGGCGGCCGCCAGGCAGAAGAAAAACCCGAGCTTGTCAGTTGGGGTGGGGGTCGTTTCCGCCACGGCACTCATCTTATTGCTTTAATCTCGCTGCAGTCTTGCTTCTATCACATCCATCAGCCGATCGGCTATGCCGGTATTATATGCCCGGTCGATTTCGCGGATACAAGTGGGGCTGGTCACATTAATCTCGGTGAGGTAGTCGCCGATGATGTCGAGACCCACAAAGATCAGGCCTTTCTCCCGCAGGGTGGGCGCGACCTGAGTCGCGATCCAGCGGTCCCGTTCGCTCAGGGGTTGGGCCCGCCCGGTGCCGCCGGCGGCCAGGTTGCCGCGGGTTTCGCCACTGGCTGGAATACGCGCCAGGCAGTAGTCAACGGGCTCGCCGTCGATCAGCAGCACCCGCTTGTCGCCATCGCGAATTTCGGGGAGATAGCGCTGTGCCATGATCGTTTCCTGGCCGTGGCGGGTCAGGGTTTCGATGATGACGCCCAGGTTGGGATCATTGGGTCCGATCCGGAAGATTGAGGCGCCGCCCATGCCGTCCAGCGGCTTGAAAATGACGTCGCCGTGCTCGGCGTGAAAGGCGCGCAGGCGTTTGGCGCTGCGGGTAACCACCTGCGGCGGGATGCACTGGGGAAACTGGGCGGCAAACAGTTTTTCGTTGCAGTCGCGCAGGCTCTGGGGGCGGTTGACCACCAGTGCGCCCTGTTTTTCCGCAATCTCGAGTATGTGGGTGGCGTAGAGGAATTCGTTGTCGAAGGGCGGGTCCTTGCGCATGAGAATGGCGTCGAGTGAGCCCAGCAGGCATTCTTCCGTCTCGCCCAGTTCATAGTAATGATCAGGGTTTTCAAAGACTTGCAATTGCTGCGCCGATCCGTAGGCTTTGCCGTCGGCCACGTAGAGGGCATCGGGGGTAAGGTAGTGCAATTGCCAGCCGCGGGCGCTGGCGGCCCACAGCATGGCCAGGGTGGAATCTTTCTTGTAGTGGATGCGGTCGATGGGGTCCATCACCACGCCAAGTTTAATCGTCATTGTCTCAGTCGCCTGCCGTCAGCAAGGGGTCTTGGGTCGGTGGGCTAACTTACGGCCTCCATGGCTGGCTGGCAAGTCATATTGGCGGCTTGAGGCTGACACAGGGCTGTAGCACACGACCGATAAACTGTTGGCTGTCCTCAAGTTATGGATTAAAGCTGAAATCCGTGTTAAACAGGAAAGCTGGCTGGAACAATAATAAGGCTCGTCGTCCAATGGGACGCGGGGCCCTGTGTCAAGGTGACCCAATGGAAGCAAATTTCGAAAACCTGAAAGTCATGGTAATCGACGACAGTAAAACCATTCGTCGTACCGCAGAAACCTTGCTCAGCAAGGTCGGTTGTGCGGTAATTACTGCCACAGATGGATTTGATGCCTTGGCAAAGATTGCCGATTCAAAACCAGACATCATATTTGTTGATATCATGATGCCCCGGCTGGACGGTTACCAGACCTGTGCGCTGATCAAGAACAACAGTGAGTTCAAGAAAACTCCGGTGATTATGCTGTCCAGTAAGGACGGTCTTTTCGACAAGGCGAAGGGGCGCATTGTCGGTTCGGATCAGTACCTGACCAAGCCTTTCAGCAAGAACGAATTGCTGGAGGCAATACAGTCCCACGTGGCTGCGGCATAACAATAATAATTCTGTCTATGGAGATGTAAGATGGCCCGAGTGTTGATTGTCGATGACTCGCCGACGGAGACCTACAAGATTTCCCAGATGCTGAGCAAGCACGGTTACGAAGTGCTGACGGCGGAATCCGGGGAACAGGGCATTGAGCTGGCCCGCTCTGAAAAACCCGACGTTGTGTTGATGGATATCGTGATGCCCGGCATGAACGGGTTTCAGGCTACCCGCCAGCTGACCAACGATGCTGCCACCAGCGCCATTCCGGTAATCATCGTCACCACCAAGGATCAGGAAACCGATCGCCTGTGGGGTAAGCGCCAGGGCGCCAAGGGTTATCTGACCAAGCCAGTGGATGACAGTACGCTGGTCAAGACCATCAAGTCGGTGATGACCGCCTGAGCGCTTGGATTTCAACATGCAGTTGCCTGAAGAACCCTTTGCCCAGCTGGTTGCCCTGGCCAACCACAGTGTTGCAGTAGCCCCTGGTCTGCCTCAGCAGCACGACATTGTACCCGAGTGGACTGGTATCTCCTTTGAGCTAGGCGGCGTCCGCCTGGTCGCCCCGATGGGGCAGGTCACCGAAATTCTCACTTTGCCACCCTATACCCGGCTGCCCTCCGTGCAGGACTGGGTGCGCGGCGTTGCCAATGTTCGCGGCCGACTGCTGCCGCTGATGGATATGGAGGCCTTTCTGGGGGGCGCACTGGATCGCAGCCGCAAATCACACCGCGTGCTGGTGCTGGAAATGGGGGAGTTTTACAGCGGTCTGATCGTCAGCAGTGTGCGCGGTATGGAGACTTTTCCGGTTGACCAATACCGCCCGGAAATGCCGGAAGGCATGCCGGACGTGCTCAAGCCCTACATCGACGGCGCCTACGCTCGGGAAGAGGGTTTGAGAGCGGTGTTCAGTCCTGAAAAACTGATTCAGGACGACAGATTTTTTAACGTGGCGGCCTGAGGGCCGTTGTTGGGGAAACAAAAAAGCAACAAAGCTAGAGTCTATACGGCCTGGAGTCCGGATAATGAAATTAAGTAGAGACAGCGGCGTATCGCGCTTGCGCGGGAATCGCTCCATCAGTCTGTTTATTGTGCTGATGCTGGTCGGCTTTATCGGGGCGGGCATCAATGCCTACTTCGTTCTGCGCGATGCCAGTTACGATCAACGCTACCTGGAACTGGCGGGCGATCTGCGGCTGTATACTCAGCAGATTGAGACCAGCTCTCGGGAGGCCGCCGCCGGTGGTGGTGAGGCCTTTGAGGCTCTGGCAGAGGCCCATGACCGCTTTGAAGCTGCGCAGACCGTGCTTGAGCGCGGCAGCAATGACCTGCCTTCGCCGCGCGAACTGCTCAGTGGTGAGCTGGCGGCGGTGGACAGCGTCTGGGAGCGGGTCAGTGAGGCGGTCCAGACCATTGTTACCAACAAAGAGCGGATTATCTTCCTGCACGAAGTTGCCCTGACTCTGAACGAGTCGATTCCTGTACTCCAGCAGGAATACAACAACGTGGTGGAGATCCTGCTCGATCGCAACGCGCCAGCCGATCAGGTTGCGGTTGCCCAGCGCCAGTCCTGGCTCGCAGAACGGATAGCGCGGAACGTCGACCGCATGCTGGAAGGCGGGCAGGACGCGCCGATCGCAGCCGACCAGTTCAATATCGATGCGAGTACCTTCGGTACGGTTCTGCGCGGTATGATTGAAGGCAACCCTGCGATGCAGGTCAGCCGGGTGCGCGACCCCGAGGCCCAGCAGAGTCTGCAGGAAATCAGCCAGCTGTTTGAGTTTGTTGCCAGCTCGGTTGACGATATTTTCCAGGCTTCTCCCAGCTTGCTTGAAGCGACCACTGCGGCGGAGTCCATCATTGTCGATGCGCCGAAAGTGCAGGAAGCGACCAACCAGCTTTCCACGGCGATCGATAATCTCGAGGGCAAGCGGCTGTGGTCGACGACCACGATTCTCGGTTTTGTGATTCTGATTCCTATCTCGCTGGCCTTGCTGGGTATCCAGTCGTTCCGCAATACCCAGGAGCGACTGCAGGAAACAGCGCAGACCAACGAGCGGAACCAGAATGCCATCCTGCGTCTGCTCGACGAACTGGCCGACCTTGCAGACGGTGACCTGACGACCACGGCGACGGTATCGGAAGATTTTACCGGCGCCATCGCCGACTCTATCAACTACACCATCGACCAGCTGCGGGTGCTGGTGTCGCAGATTAACGACACGGCGCTGCGGGTATCCACGGCGGCTCAAAACTCTCAGCAGACAGCTCTGACGCTGGCTGAGGCTTCCGAGAATCAGGCCCAGGAAATTGCCGGTGCATCGGCAGCGGTTAACGAGATGGCGGTGACCATCGACCAGGTATCCTCCAACGCGGTTGAATCCGCGGCGGTTGCGAAGCGCTCGGTATCGATCGCGAATACCGGTGCGGAGATGGTACAGAACACCATCAAGGGGATGGATAACATCCGCGAACAGATTCAGGAAACCTCCAAACGGATCAAGCGACTGGGTGAATCCTCGCAGGAAATCGGGGATATCGTATCGTTGATCAACGACATCGCCGACCAGACCAACATCCTCGCACTGAACGCCGCGATCCAGGCCTCTATGGCCGGTGACGCGGGCCGCGGTTTCGCGGTTGTTGCGGACGAGGTACAGCGCCTTGCGGAACGGTCTTCCGGCGCAACCAAGCAGATTGAAGCGCTGGTTAAAACGATCCAGTCGGATACCAACGAAGCGGTTATCTCGATGGAACAGACCACCACGGAAGTGGTGCGCGGTGCCCGTCTGGCCCAGGACGCCGGTGCGGCGCTGGAAGAAATCGAGAAGGTATCCCAGGAACTGGCGGAATTGATCCAGAACATCTCGAACGCGGCGCGGCAACAGGCAGCGTCCGCTGGCCATATTTCGAACACGATGCATGTTATCCAGGAAATCACCTCGCAGACCTCTGCCGGTACCACGGAAACGGCGCGTTCGATTGGTAATCTGTCTGAAATGACGGATGAATTGCGCCGATCGGTGGCGGGTTTCAAACTGCCACAGCAGGAGTCGGCTGCCTCGACCGAAGAAGAACAGGACGGCATTGCTGAGGAAGCCTGACGCCAGATGCTGCCCGGGTGTGCGTAATGTGGTCGCAGAACAATATGGCTGAGGTGAGGCAGGAACAGTTGGGGCGGTGGCAGGCGGTGCTTGAGGCGCAGACTGGTATCAACCTCAAGCAACACCAGCATATTCTGACGAAAGGGCTGAAGCCCTGGCTGCAGGACATGAGCGAGGCGGAGGCCGAGAATGCGCTCAAACAACTGGAAGAGAATCCCTGGCACGGCCTGGGCGGGTGGCTGATTGACCACCTTGCGGTCAAGGAAACCCGGTTTTACCGTACGCCGTCAGCCTACCGGATTCTCGCCCGTTACCTGCAAAAGCGGTTGGATCTTGCTGCTAAAAAGGGTGACAAACTGGTTCTGGATATGTGGAGCGCGGGCTGCTCCACGGGCGAAGAGGCTTACACCATGGCCATGATCGCGAGCAACCTGATTGAAGCGTCCAGCCAGCGGGCCTATTTTGGTGTTATCGGCAGTGATGTCAGCAACGCGGCTGTAAAGGTTGCCCGGCAGGGCACCTACCATGTTCGCCGGGTGCAGGAGCTGCCTGAAACACTGCGCGAGCGCTATATGCAGGCGGGGCAGGGGCTGAATTATCAGGTGGCACCGAAACTGGCCTCCAGAGTGTGCTTTATCCAGTCCAACCTGCTGGATCCGAAAAGTACGCCGCGCTCGGCGATGGACGTCATTTTCTGTCAGAACGTGCTGGTGTATTTCCGGTCCTGGCGCCAGCGTCAGGTGCTCGACAGTCTGGTCAGCAGGCTGAAGCCGGGGGGCATTCTGTTGATCGGGCCGAGCGAAGGGGCGGGGTGGAGTCATCCCGACCTGGTCCGCAGGGGGGGCGACAATGTGCAACTGTTTGAGCGCCGCCGCGACGGCAAAACATAAGATGAGAATACAATGACTGAACGTCGCGATTACGTAGGCCTGGATTGGGTCGCCGGTGAGATTGCGGAGTCCCTGCAGGCGGCCAAGACCGCCCTGCAGTCCTATATGGACGACCCCAATGACAGCACCCGGCTGCATTTCTGTCTGGCCCATATTCACCAGGTGCAGGGCAGTCTGCAGATGGTGGAGTTTTTTGGTATCGCCCTGCTGGCCGACGAAATGGAGCGGCTGGTCAATGCGGTACTCGATCGCAATATTCCGGACTCCCTGCTCAGTGATGCCCTGCAGGCGCTGAAGCGCTCGCTGGATGAGATGCCTCGCTACCTTGAAAAAGTGCAGCAGGCTCACCGCGAGTTTCCGGCGGAACTGATTCTGGCGCTGAATGAATTGCGCGCCGTGAGCGGCGAGCCGCTAATGTCCACCAGCGGCATATTTTCGCCCGACGTGGCTAATGGCACCCGCCCCAATGAGGAGCCCTTGCAGCTGGGTGAGACCGAGTTTCTGGATGTGGCGAAAAAGCTGCGCCAGATGTATCAGGTCGCCCTGTTGGGTTACTACCGCGGGCACGAGCAGCGCAAAAACCTCAACTACATGGCCAAGGTCTGCGCCAGAGCGGCCAAAATCTGCCGTGGCTACCCGGTGCAGGACATGTGGGTGGTCTGCATTGCCCTGCTCGAAGGGCTGCTCAACAACTCGATTTACAGCGGTTTTGCTGTGCGCAGTCTGTTGCGTCGCATCGACCGGGAAATTCGGCTGTTTGTCGAGACCGGCCCGGCGGTACTCGGGCGGCCGCTCCCGGAAGCGCTGCTGCGGGACATGCTGTTCTATGTCGCCAACAGCAAGGCGAACTCGAACTATATACGCGATGTCAAAAAACGCTATAACACCGGTGCCAGTCTGCCCTCGCTCGACAGCGGCGATGGCCAGGAGGCGCTTGCCGGTGTTCGCGGTGTGCTCGCCACGGAGCTCAGCCAGATTGCCGGTCGCCTCGAGGGAGGAGACTTCACGACCGATACCCGATTACAGCTCGGGCAGCTGGTCCAGATGTCGGCGGTGCTGGGCCTGACCCAGGCCTACCAGAAGCTGAATTCCCTGCAACAGCGCATTCCGGACAATGTCGGGGCTGAGCCGGCACTGGCGACTGAGTTGCGCCAGGTGGCACAAGCGCTGCAGGAGAGTCCGTCACAGGCCGGTGCTGTTGGGCTGTTCAACGACAGCGAAGAAGCTCAGCAGCAGCTGGACCGGGCCCATCTGGCGGTCGTGCGGGAGTCGCGCAATGGTCTGGAGCTGGCCAAAGAGGCGGTCGTTAATTTTGTCGCCAATCAGTGGCAAGCGGACTACCTGAAAGAGCTGCCCGAGTTGCTGGGCAGCATCAGTGGCAGTTTGCTGTTGGCTGAATTGCGGCGCGCCTCGCGCGTACTGGAAGCCTGTCGTGCCTTTGTCAGCGAACAGTTGCTGGAGGATCCGCACACGCCGGACTGGCAGACCCTCGATGCCCTGGCCGATGCCCTGACATCGGTGGACTATTATCTCGAGCGTTGCGCAAGCGATTTCAGTCACACGGATGCCGACGTGCTGGTGCTCGCCGAGCGCTGTGTGGGCCAGCTGGGTTATCCCGTGGAAGACGATGGCGCGGTCGTTGACGGTGGTGACCCGCCTGTTCAGGGCGGCGCGAAACACCGAGCGGAATCGGCGTCGCCGTCAGAGCCTGAGTCTGCCCCCGAGCCTGAGCCGCTGCCTGAAACGGCGCCGGAAGCTGAAGGGCTTGCCGACGAGCCACCGGCGGTCGACGAAGAGCTGGTGGAAATCTTCGTCGAGGAAGCCG
>JBFHCW010000095.1:0-7792 GCA_041585035.1 Litorivivens sp. | reverse complement strand
GTTGCCGGGGAAGCGCGCCACCTTTGCCGGTCGCTGGGGGCGCAGGGCAGTCGTCGCTAAAGTATTTTTGCCGTCGGTAGAGCGTGAACAGCAGGCAGAGGTCAGCGGGTTTAATGCGCTGCAGCAGGCGGGCCTGCCCGCGCCCGCTTTGCTTTGGGCGGGTGCTCTGGAAAGCGGTCTGCTCGCTGTGATCTATGAAAAGCTTGATGGCGCTGAATCGCTGGGCAGCGGTCTGCGCGGTGAGCGCCGCAATGCCTTTCTGGCGGCGACCTTCGAGTTGCTGGCGAGTATGCATCGGGCCGGGATCTGGCAGGAGGACATTCATTTCGATAATTTCCTGCTGGCGGACGGCAAAATGTTTATCGTCGATAACGCCTCCCTGAAAAGTGAGGCCGGCCCCCTGTCGGTAGAGCAGTCGCTGGATAACCTGGCGGATTTTATCGCCCAGTTTCCCTGGAATGAGCGCCAGGCACTGCTCGACAGTCCCTACTTGCCGCTGTCGCTGGATATAGCCGAAGACAAAGCGCGCCGTTTGTTGCACGAGAAAACCCGCAAGCGGTGGTGGTACCGGGCAAATAAATACCTGAGTAAGATTTACCGAAATTGCACAGAGATTGTGGTGAGTCGAGCCGGTGGTTGGCATCTGGCTTACAAGCGGGGTATTGACGAAGCCTGGTTGAGCAAATTCAAGGCCGCGCCGGACAGCGTCATGGTTCGCGCAACTATGCTGAAGGACGGCAACAGTGCAACCGTTGTGCGTGCGGAGCTGGCAGGCCGGCCGGTGGTAATCAAACGCTACAATATCAAGAATACCGGCCACCGATTGCGCCGGCTGTTTCGCGAAACCCGCGCGAGCAATGCCTGGCGCGCAGCGCATCTGTTGCAGATGGCGGGTATCAAAACACCCGCGCCGCTGGTCTTACTGGAACAGCGGCGAGGCCCATTGCGCGGGGTGGCGTATCTGGTGAGCGAGGATGTCGCTGGTGAAGAAATGCTGGATGTCTTTACCCGGCGCGAGCCCACCGAAGTTGAACTTACCGAGGTGGCAGAAACGTTTCGCGTAATGCAGGAGTTGCAGCTCTGTCACGGCGATCTCAAGGCGACCAATTTTCTGGTGACAGAGAAGGGCGTGCAGCTTATTGATCTGGATGTGCTGCATACGGTGGCGTCATCGTCCGCGTTTAAGCGCTGCCAGCAGAAAGATCGCGAACGCTTTTTGCGCAACTGGTATGCGCATCCGGGGGTGGAGAAAACCTTTAAGTCACTTCTCTCGAACGATAGGCCGCTGCAGTGCGATTTTCGATAGTCATTCCGGCTTTTAACTACGGGCACCTTGTGGAGCGGGCAGTCCGATCTGCTTGTGGGCAGGCTGGGGATGATTATGAGGTTATCGTCGTAGATGATGGTTCGACGGACAACACTGCAGAGATTGTTGCGGCTCTGAGTGCCGAATTCAGCCACTTGCATATTGTTAGTCAGGATAATTCGGGAGCTTCGGCTGCTCGTAATCGTGGTGTTCGGGAGGCGCGTGGCAGGCTGGTGTTGTTTTTGGACGCCGACGATGAACTGTTGGAAAACGCCCTTGCTGATTTTCGTCGAGCAGACGAAAACGCCGGAGAGCCGGATATGATTGTCGCCAGAACGCTGTCCGTTTTTCCCTCTGGAGACGTAAGAATTTCGCCGGTCCCGGAAATCAGTGGGGATCCTGAACAGCGCTTTCTTGATTACCTCTATAAAAAAATACGCCTCTCCAATGGCGCCGTCGCGATGTCGAGGGTGCTGTTAGAGCGGTTTTGCTTCAACGAAAGCTTGCGCCAGACCGAGGATATTCCGGTGTTTGCCCACTGCCTGGTCAATGGCCGTTGCGTTGTTGTGCCTAGCGAAGTCGTCAGAATCTACAAGCATGATGACAGCCGCAGACATGGGGCTGATGCGGCATTGTCGGTGGGTATGAGGCTGGTTGACGAGGTGTTTAACGCGGACAGGCTGCCTGCAGCATTGATGAAATACCGGCGCGGCTACCAGGCTCGACGTGGCGTATCGTTGTTTCGCCTGCTCTATCGCAGTCGGCGCTATGCAGAGGCGAGAGCTTTCTATCGGGACGCTCTGAAAAATGATTGGCGAGTGGCCCTGAAAAAACCGGAAAATCTCATCAAGTTTCTACGCGCCTGTCTTGCTTAGGGGCCTTTACGTAGTCTGACTTTTAATTTTTCCAAAAGGCCTAGGGGCGGCGCTGTTTTGCTATCAGTGCTGTTTGCCAGCGAGTAAAGCCTGTTTGCCAGCTTGTCGAAAGTATATTCCTCCCAAGCCAGCTTTCGTCCGGCCGTGGCTATCTTGTCGCGCAGAGCGGGGTTCTGTTGTAGCAATGTTAATTTTTCCCTGGCTTCTTCGAGTGAGCTGTAAAGCGCGACATTTTCCATATCGACCAGCCCCAGTGCCTGTTCTTCGCCCGCGCCTTGCCGGCAGGCCAGCAGTGCGCAGCCACAGGCCATGGCCTCAAAGTTCTTGGCCATATATTCGCCAAGCCCGACATCGGCACTGACAAAAATGCTGATGCGATTGAGTAGGGTATTGTATTCGTCAGTCGTTTCTGTGCGCATCAACGCGACGTCATGAGAGTCTGCAAGTGACTCCAGATATCTGGCCCGCTCAGCGTAAACATTTGAACGCACCCGCCCGATAAAACCCGCGCTGATATCGCGTGTGGTGGCGGCGTAGGAGAGCTGGCTTTCGTCAAAACCCTTGGCTACAAAGTGGGCGTTTAGCCCAAGCTGCCTGAATCTTTCGCTGACTTGGTGGCCGGTCAATGCCAGCTGGGCATGGGGTAGCAGACGGTAGAAATAGTCGAATTCGCCATACCATTTTGAACCACGGAGAAAATTCTGGCAGGCATCCTGTTCGTAGATGAGCAGGCCAGGGGCCTGCCGGAGTTCCAACGCCGCTCGCCGTAGATGCTTAAAGGGAATGTCCACAATAACGGCGTCATAGTTCTGTAGGGGCAGAGCCTTGAGTACCCTGCGAATCTGCCTGATTTCCCGTTGGCTGAACGTCTGCGTCTCGACCCGGCCGGTGGCGCGTAATGCAGCATAGATTCTGGTATAATCAGGCAGTCGATTTTCACCGGTGCCGAGCAGTAATATGCGTTTGCTCTGGGGTTCGTCTGTTATTTCTTGGGTCATAGCTTGAATCAGTGTGTCTCACTTGGGCGGGAGAAGCAGAAATCCGGCGCGTAATCAGGGATAATGCGTGCGCTTAAAATCGATGCATATTGCAAAATTCTATCACTAAGAGTGGTCTATGCGGAAAGGAATCATATTGGCGGGCGGTACGGGATCGCGCTTGTTCCCTATTACGCTGGCGGGTAGCAAGCAGCTCATGCCGGTCTATGACAAGCCGATGATCTATTACCCGCTGTCGACGCTGATGTTGGCTGGAATCCGCGATATTCTGATTATCACCACGCCCCATGACGCCTCTCAGTATCAGCGCCTGCTGGGTGATGGCTCGCAATGGGGTGTCAGCATCCAGTACGCTCAGCAAGAGCGTCCAGACGGATTGGCGCAGGCCTTTGTTATTGGTAAACAATTTATTGGCAGTGATTCCGTCGCCTTGGTGTTGGGAGACAATATTTTCTACGGCAGCGGTTTGGGAGAGCAGTTGAGTCGTGCGGCTGGGCTTGAGGCTGGCGCCGAAGTGTTTGCTTACTATGTAGACGACCCCCATCGCTATGGGGTAGTTACCTGCACCGACGATGGCCGTGTTACCAGCATTGAGGAAAAGCCGGAGCAGCCGAAATCCAACTATGCGGTTACCGGTCTCTATTTCTACGACAATCAAGTTATTGATATCGCAAAGTCCATCGCACCCTCGGCGCGCGGGGAACTGGAAATTACCGACGTCAATAATCACTACCTCAATGCGGGTAAGCTGAGGGTGAATTTTTTGCCGAGGGGGGTTGCCTGGCTGGATACGGGAACCCACGAGGCACTACTCGACGCTGCCAATTTTGTGCGAGTGGTAGAGGCTCGGCAGGGCCTGAAAATTTGCTGCCCTGAAGAGATTGCCTGGCGGCGCGGCTACGTGTCCAGTGAGCAGATTCTGAAAATTGCCCGTGAAACCCAGAGCAGTGGTTACGGCGACTACCTGGTTAAGATTGTGAAAGGTGGCACCCCGCAGTGAAGGTTGATACGACGCCCTTGGACGGGCTGCTGGTGATAGAGCCTAAGGTTCACCGGGACGAGCGCGGGTTTTTTGCTGAAGCCTGGCAGTGTGATCGCTACCGCGCCGCAGGTATTGAAGGGCACTTTGTCCAGGATAATCACAGTCGCTCACAGCAGGGTATTTTACGGGGTCTGCATTTTCAGCTTGAACGCCCCCAGGGCAAGCTTGTCCGCTGTGCTTCAGGCCGCATATTCGATGTGGCGGTAGATGTTCGCAAAAGCTCCACGACCTTTGGTCGTTGGTATGGACTTGAACTGTCAGACCAGAACCATAAACAATTATGGGTTCCGCCCGGCTTTGCCCATGGTTTTTATGTGCTATCGGAAGTGGCCGATGTGCACTACAAATGCACGGAATATTACGACCGGGAAAGTGAGCGCGCATTGTTGTGGAGTGATACAGCGCTGGCGATCGACTGGCCCCTTTGTGAAGGCGTTGCCACGATTTTGTCGGAAAAAGATCGTGCGGCTTGCACGCTTGCTGACTTGGAGTGTTTCCCTTAATGCGGGTGCTTGTTATTGGTGAGTCTGGCCAGCTGGCGCGCGCACTGCAACGGACGATGCCCGCTGAGCATGGGGTGCAATTTTGGGGGCGTGCGCAGCTTGATATGCGGTGCCCCGCTGAAATTAGTGGCAAAATTTCGAACTATCAGCCGGATTGTGTGGTCAATGCCAGCGCGTATACAGCCGTGGATAAGGCGGAGACCGAAGGTGACCTGGCTTATGCTGTGAACTGCGAGGCGGTTAAGGTACTGGGTGAGATTGCTGAACAAGCCAACTTTAAGCTAATACATATCTCCACTGATTTTGTATTTGATGGCGCTAAATCAAGGCCCTATACGCCAGCCGATGAGTGCAGACCGCTGGGCGTTTACGGTGAGACAAAACGACAGGGGGAGCTCGCTCTGCTAGAGGCCTGCCCGGCAGCTTGTATTATCCGAACGGGCTGGTTATATGGCCGCGCAGGCAAAAATTTTATGACCACAATGCTGGGTCTTATGCAGCAGGGCACTGATTTGCGAGTTGTCTGTGACCAGGTTGGCACACCGACGTCAGCCTCCCATCTCGCCGCAATAATTTGGAAAGCAGTTGATCGCCACCAGAGCGGTACTTTTCATTTCAGTGATGCCGGTGCGGCATCCTGGTACGACTTTGCCTGTGCGATTCAAAGTCAGGGTATCTCTCGGGGCTTACTGAAATCTCCAGTTAAGATACAGCCGGTGTTTTCTGAGGAATATGTAACGGCGGCGCGGCGACCCAGCTACAGTGTGCTGGATAGCAGGGCGCTGGAGCGCAGCCTGGATTGGAAGCCTGTGCACTGGCAGCAAGCTCTGGATGATGAATTGATCGGCCTGCAGGAAATACAACAATGAGCGCGTTGCTTGTTACAGGAGGCGCGGGCTTTATAGGCTGCAATTTTGTTCACTACTGGATGGCAAACCATCCTGATGATTGCGTCGTTGTACTGGATGCGCTGACTTACGCAGGCAGTCGCGACAATCTGAGCGAACTCTCGATGCTGGAAAATTTCCATTTTGTGCATGGGAACATTCTCGATACTGAGCTCGTTGAGTCTCTTCTGCGGCGTTATGGCATTGATACTCTTGTGAATTTTGCCGCAGAAAGTCACGTGGACAGATCCATCAGTGGACCGGATGCGTTTATTGAGACCAATGTGCTGGGTACCCACTCCCTGCTGAAGGCTGCTCGAAGCGTGTGGTTGGAAGGGGCTGGCCGCAAGCATCGATTCCATCATGTCAGTACGGATGAGGTTTATGGCAGCCTTGAAAGCGACGATGCGCCTTTTGCCGAATCTCACCAGTATCAGCCCAACTCACCCTATTCGGCCAGCAAGGCAGCTTCGGACCATCTGGTACGGGCTTATCATCACACCTACGGTTTGCAGGTTACGACGAGCAACTGCTCCAATAACTATGGCCCCTATCACTATCCGGAGAAATTGATACCGCTGGCCATTGCCCGTTTATTGACGGGCAAAACCGTGCCTGTCTACGGGGATGGAGAAAACATCAGGGACTGGCTGTTTGTAGAAGATCACGCGCGCGCTATTGATGCAGTCTTGCAACGCGGTCGCTTGGGTGAGGTCTACAACATTGGCGGCAATATGGAACTGTCTAACCTCGCCTTGCTGAACATCCTCTGCGAAGAGCTGGACAAACTGATTGAAGGCAGCGAGGCCTATCGATTGAAGTTTCCACAATCTATGGTCGCGCAAGGCAGGCAAAGTATCGGGCAGTTGGAATTTATTGCGGACCGCCCGGGCCATGATCGACGCTACGCTATAGATGCGACCAAGGCCATGACTGAGATCGGCTACCAGCCTTCGGTCGACTTTCAGGCGGGCATTCGTCATACGCTCAAGTGGTATCTGGAGCGGGAGAACTGGTGGTTGTCTCGGCTGGATGCAGGCGCTTGATGCACGTTCTTAATCTGATCAGCGAGTCTTCCCCCGTAGCGGCCTCCATTCACCTCGTTCATCGCAATATCGCGCAGCAGCTAGGTGAGCGCGGAGTCAGTGTTGACAATGTGCTTGTCTGCGGCAAGGCGATAGAGGGGCTGTGGGTATGTCTTGGGCATGAATTCGATACCTTGCGACGCCCACGAAAGCACCCTTTGCGTTATCGAAGGCTGTTGCGTGAGCTGATGTCGGTAGTCCGTGATGGCAACTATGATGCAGTGATCGTCGATGGCTTGCTGTCCGCCAATGCGCTGTTGGCGTTGGACGATAAAATTCCGCAGCACTGCCAGCGCGTTATGGTTGTGCACGGTCGGGTCAATATTGGAAAGCGCAAACTGCCCGCGCTCGATAAAGCGGTTGAGAAAGGCTTTCCCGATAATTGGAAAATTGTGACGGTTTCCCAGGATAGTGCTAGCTACCTGGCACCCCAGCTGATCGAGGCCGACTCTGACCTGAATGTTATCGAAAACTGTTTGGATGGCCACGAGCTGACGAGCGGCCTGTTACCCAGAAAAGATGCAGCGAAAGCTTTGGGTGTCGCCGCAGACGGCATTGTGCTGGGAGCCATTGGGCGCTTGTCCCCGGAAAAAGATTATGCGTCGGTGATCAAGGCGTTTGCGGCAATCGATACTTCGGCTCAGCTTCTTTTTATAGGCGATGGCAAAGAGCGGGTTGCACTGGAAGCCTTGGCGCAGGAGCTGGGTCTTGCTTCGCGAGTGGTCTTTGCCGGTGCGATCGATGGCGCCAGTCGTTATCTACAGGTGTTTGATGGATTTATTATGTCCTCGCTGACAGAAGGCTCGCCCGTCGCAATGATAGAAGCAATGCTCGCTGGCAAGCCCGTTATCGGGTCCGATATTGCGCCGGTTGCCGGTGTGTTACCCGCCAACTACCCCTATACCTTTCAGGCTGGCAACGATGCTTCTCTGGCAGCATGTCTGAGCAAGTTTTTGGATTCGTCCTCCGAGTGGGCTTCACAGGGTCGTGAGCTGGCCGAGCTTGCCGGGACCCGATTTTCGCCGGAACGATTTGGTGATGACTACTACGACCTATTGCAGGGGAGTGTGCAGTGAGTGACCGACCGCTGATCAGC
>JBFHCW010000094.1:0-7807 GCA_041585035.1 Litorivivens sp. | reverse complement strand
GTGGTTGTGCAGGCCGATAATATCGCCGGATATGGCTTCGTCCACCAGCTCCCGGTCGCCGGCCACAAAGCTCACCGCATCGGCGATTTTGACGTCCTTGGCGAGGCGCACATGGCGCATTTTCAGGCCTTTGGTGTACTTGCCGGAACAGATCCGCAGAAAGGCAATCCGGTCGCGGTGGCGCGGATCCATGTTCGCCTGAATTTTGAAGACAAAGCCGCTGAACTTCTCTTCGGTGGCCTCGACCTTGCGCGCTTCAGTCTCTCGCGGCAAAGGCGCCGGGGCCCACTCGACAAAGCCGTCCAGCATTTCGCGCACACCGAAGTTGGCCAGTGCCGTACCAAAGAACACCGGGGTGAGCTTGCCGGCCCGGTAAGCATCCAGATCGAATTCATGACTGGCGCCGCGAACCAGCTCGATTTCGTCGAGGAAGTCCTCATGCATATCGCCAAGCAGGGTTTTGGCCTCCTCCGATTCCAAACCCTGAATCTGTATGTCGTCAGCCACCACCTTGTTCTGGCCCGCTTTGAATACGTGCAGGGTGTCGGTATAGAGGTTGTAGACACCCTTGAAGTCACTGCCCATGCCCATCGGCCAGTTAATGGGCGCCGCAGCAATGCCCAACACAGATTCCACTTCATCGAGCAATTCGATGGGGTCGCGGATATCCCGGTCCATCTTGTTCACAAAGGTGAGAATCGGCGTGTCGCGCAAGCGACAGACGTTCATCAATTTGATAGTACGGTCCTCGACACCCTTGGCGCCGTCAATCACCATGAGCGCCGAGTCTACGGCCGTCAGCGTGCGGTAGGTATCTTCGGAAAAGTCTTCGTGACCGGGGGTGTCCAGCAGGTTGACTATGCGCTCCTTGTAGGGAAACTGCATCACCGACGAGGTTACTGAGATACCCCGTTCCTGCTCCATGGTCATCCAGTCGGAGGTGGCGTGGCGATCGGATTTTTTGCCCTTCACCGTTCCCGCCACCTGAATCAACTGCCCCAGCAACAGCAGCTTTTCGGTGATCGTGGTTTTACCCGCATCCGGGTGAGAAATGATAGCGAAGGTTCGGCGTCGGGCGACGGCGTCGGTAAAACTGCTCATAAATTAAGTTCAATATCTGCCGGTAAATGAGCCGTGAATTATACCGACACAGCGGCCTGTCTACACGGATTCTTATCCACTAGTATGACAACCCTTCGAGGCTGCAGGAATCGGCCTCCTGGAGACGAGACTTTTCTGGCTCGTTTCGTGCATTACTCACCTTGCCGTCTTCCTGTCATGTGCCTGCAATCGGCAGGCACTAGCCTTTGCGGCTCAACCATTAGGTATCACTGCCTTCGCCGGAGGAATTCATGACCACCGCACCTGCAACCCCCGAAACGACCCCCACGCCAAGCAGCGCCGTTGAACGCTCACTGGCGGGAAAACACCTTCTGATTACCGGCACCACGGGCTTTCTGGGCAAGGTGGTGCTGGAAAAACTGATTCGCGATTTACCGCAGATCGGTGGCCTCTACCTCCTGATTCGCGGCAATCGCCACTTCCCCACAGCCCGTGAGCGTTTTATTGCCGAAGTGATGACTTCGTCGGTATTCGGCAGCCTGCGCCAGCAAAGCCGCGCGACCCTCGAGCGCTTTCTGCACGATAAGGTGCACTGTCTGACCGGTGAAGTCACCGAGCCCCGTTTTGGCCTGACCCCGCAGGCCTTTGCGCAACTCGCCGGCCAGCTCGACCTGATTGTTCACTCTGCGGCGAGCGTCAACTTTCGCGAGCGCATGGATGTCGCCCTGTCCATCAACACCCTCTGCCTGCACAATATTGTGGCGCTCTCCGAGGCTGGCGGCGCCATTCCGGTGCTGCAGGTTTCCACCTGCTATGTGAACGGCTTTCAGCGCGGCACCATACACGAGGAGTTTAATGCTCCGGCGCGCGAAGACCTGCCCAAAGATGAAAACGGTCTGTACGACATTGCCCCGCTTGTTTCCGAACTTCAGAACAAGATCAGCGCGCTGGCCTCAGATTTTCAGGGCCGCGCCCTGGCTGAGCAACTGGTGCTACTGGGCGAACGCGAGTCGCGCCGCCGCGGCTGGAACGACACCTACACCTTTACCAAGTGGCTCGGTGAGCAATACCTGCGAAAGGCCTTGCACGGTAAAGCACTGACGATTGTGCGCCCGGCCATTATCGAAAGCACACTGAAGGAGCCCACCCCCGGCTGGATCGAAGGGGTCAAGGTCGCAGACGCGGTACTGCTGGCCTACGCCCGTCAGAAAGTGGTGTTCTTTCCCGGCAAGCGCAGCGGGGTGATTGATGTCATTCCGGCGGATTTGGTGGCCAACGCGGTCATTCTCGCCGGGGCAGAATTAATGACAGCACCGGTTTCACACCGCATATATCAAGCCTGCAGTGGCGCACGGAACCCGCTGTTACTGGGAGACTTCGTCGACCACCTGATGCTTGAGGCGCAGGAAAACCACATGACCTACGAGAAGCTGTTTGAGGTGGAACCGCGCAAGCCGTTCAAGGTCATTAACCGCCGCCTGTTTGATATCAGCCTGTTTGTGCTGTGCCGCACCGTAAGCACCCGCGATAAAACCTTGAAGCTGATGGGGCGCAACCAGCCGTCACGCTTGTTGCGCAACCTGAACGCCATGAACCGGCTGGCCGAAATTTTCGCCTTTTATGCGACACCGAATTACATCTTTCACAGCGACCGGCTGCAAGCACTCGGCCAGCGTATGGGGGAAACCGGAACAGATGCGCGCTTCCCGGTGGATGCCGCGGTGATCAATTGGGAGCACTATATTCGCAAGGTGCACATTGCCGGCCTGAACAGTTACGCGCTCACCGACAGCAAGCCCGCAGCGCGTCAGTCGCTCAGCGAAGCGGTGCGCGAGCCCGCGCAAGGGGCGTTGAAAACACCGCCGAAAGACTCGGAACAGGCCGCCTGATCAGAACGCCAGTTGCCAGCCGGCACTCAAATAGGGTTCGCGCTCCAGCTGAACACCGTTGAGATCCTGATGCAGCGGCAGCGTGTATTCCAGCGCAAAGCGGTGGCCCTGCAGGCGACCGTCTGGAATATAGGCATTGAGGCCATAACTCAGGCTAAGACGATCGCCACCGTAGTTGTCGGTATTTGCCGTGGTCACCATTGTCGGGTTCAGATCCTCACGCGCACCGTCGATTTTGCCCTGCGACTCCCCGGTCAAACGCAGGCTGTAGGACAGGTAGTCGGTGGCCTTGCGCGCCACCCAGACCGTCAAAGCCGCACTGTTGCCCAGGCGGTAGTCATTGTCATTGCGTTCCAGCGGCAAGGTGGCTGCCAACTGAGCGCCAACGTTATAGGCGCCAGCATAGGCCTGCCAGGTAATGCCCGGCAACAGATCAACACTGCCACTGCCCAGCTGCATGCCATAAGGCAGCTTGGCATCGGCCATGGCCGGGGTATCGTCTTTCTCATCAATAGAACCGGTGGGCAAACTGAGGCCGGCGTTTAGGTGAACTCTGTGGCTGCCATCCGCGGATTCGTACAGGCGAATCAAACCGCCCACTTTGGTATCACCCAAACCCTCAGCTTCCGTGGTGAACGTCGCGCCCATGCGAGTGACGTGATCCATCGAGTAGCGCTTGTGCGAGGTCATCAGCATCAGCGTGAGCGCATCGCTGGGCGCATACATCACGCCCAGCATCTGCATTTGCATATCCATGCGCGTTGGCGCCACCATAGCGCTGCCAGACAGCATCATCGAGCCCGTGACACTCGCGGCGGAAACCTGATCAGTTCCCTCAACCAGCCCTTCCATGCGCATATCCATCAAGCGGTAGGACAGCATCCACTCTCCGGCTTGATGCGTATGATCCCCCATCACACCAATCGGTGCGTGTGAAGCCGGGCCATGACTGGCCGGATGGTGGTTGGCCAGATCGGCAGACGCAGCCGTCGCGCAGGTTAGCGCCGCCAGGCAGACAGCAAGTGATCGGAAAAGCATCAGGGGACCTCCAGATTCAACGGCGGCAAGTCTACCAATCAACGGCATGTGGCAGAATGCGACAAACTGACGCACTGGCACCGATAACCTGAGCACGTATACTGCACGCAACGAGTCAACGACCGACAAACCCGTGACCACCGAGCTTCGCGATTCAGCCCCTCTAAACCTCAAACGCCTCTGTCTGTTGCGCAGTGTAGTGCTGACCGGGCAGTGCCTTGCGTTGGTGTATGCGGTAGAGGTTCTGGACTGGTCGCTGCCCGTTGCCAAGCTATGCGCCATCCTGGTGATTATGGGGCTGGTGACGCTGGCAACCTGGTGGCGCGCCGAGCGGGCATGGCCCGTCACTGACGGCGAATTCCTCTGCCAGCTGCTGATCGATGTGCTGGCGCTGACACTGGTGCTTTACGAAGCCGGCGGTGCCAGCAACCCCTTTGTCTCTTTTTTCCTGGTACCGATCTGTATTGCCGCCACCACCCTGCCCTGGCGTTTTACCTGGCTGGTCGCCGCCGGCAGTTTAGTGGCGTACAGCACCCTGCTCTTTTACTACCGGCCACTGGCGGCACTGGAACCTCATCACAACGGCACCGGCCTCAACCTGCATGTCGTTGGGATGTGGTTCAACTTTGCGGTCAGCGCGGCACTGATTACCTACTTCGTGGTGCAGATGGCCACAGCTGTGCGGCGCCGCGATCTGGCACTGGCCGATGCGCGCGAACAGCGGCTGCAGGATGAACAGTTGCTGGCCATTGCCACCCTCGCCGCTGGCACAGCCCACGAGCTCGGCACACCCCTGAGCACCATGCGCATACTCACGGACGAGCTTCGCGATGATCCCAACATGCCGGAACCCCTGCGCAAGGATGTCGCCACCCTCGACAGCCAGCTCACCCTCTGCACACAGATCCTTAACCGGCTGACCTCCACGGCGCAGGATTTCAGCGCCGGGCGCACTGAAACCATAGCTTCACATAAATTCTTCGCCTTGCTTAAAGAGCACTGGCAGTTGCTGCGCCCATCCACCCACGACGCCACGTTTCAGATTGACCTGCCGGAACATGCGCAGATGTTGATGGACACCACCCTCGAGCAGGCCATGATCAATCTGCTGAACAACGCCGCCGACGCCAGCCCCGACTACGTGCACCTGCGCGCGTATATCGACGAGAAAGATCTGGTTGTGGCGATTGAAGACGCCGGACAGGGCATACCCGCGGGGCAGGCCGACCGGCTCGGCACCCCCTTTTACAGCACAAAGGGTCGCGGATTGGGGCTGGGCCTGTTTGTCAGCAACGCAGCGGCGAACCGCTACGGCGGCAAACTGGTGTGGCACAACCGCGAGCCGCGCGGCAGCCGGGTAGAACTGCGCCTGCCCTGCGAGGGAGTGTTTGTCGATGGCTGAGCAGAACCTGTTATTGGTGGATGACGACGCGGTTTTTGTCGACGTTATGGCGCGGGCACTGGCAAAACGCGGCTTTTCGGTAAGTTGTGCCAACACTGTAGATAACGCAGAAGCCCTGCTGCACACACAGCCGTTTCACAAAGCGCTGGTAGATCTGAAAATGGAGGGCCGCTCCGGCCTGGCCCTGATTGAAGCGATTCAGGCACAGCAACCGCAGTGCAAGGTCGTGATGCTGACCGGTTACTCCAGTATCGCGACCGCCGTCGAGGCCATGCGACTCGGGGCTTACAATTACCTCTGTAAACCCGCCTCTCTGAAAGAGGTGCTGGCCGCCTTCGATAGTCCGGCCACCAGCGAGGTGGAGGTACCACAAAACCCGCCCTCGGTTGAGCGAGTGGAATGGGAGCATATACAGAAAGTACTGGCAGAGAATGACGGCAACGTGTCAGCCACCGCCCGGGCGCTGGGCATGCACCGGCGCACCCTGCAGCGCAAATTGCTTAAAAAACCGGTAAGACAGTAGCTAAAAAGATCACCAAAAGCCGCGAAGCGTCAGCGCCGTCTGTTTGTAATCGTCGCCGAGCCAGAGATATTGCAAACCCAGGGTCAGTGATTGGACACCCAACCCCAATTCAACGCCGGCAGCAGGCGTATTGACCTCATCCAGCACCCGTTTTTCGCCTTCGGCCTCTTTGATGCGCTGATAGCTGTGCCCCACCTTGAATTCCGCAAAAACGATACGCCCTACCCGGTAGCCAACAAAGGCATTGTGAGCATACGTGGCAAGGTCCTGCTCAAAGGTTAGAGCTGGCGGGGGCGATGTGGTATCAAACTCGGGTTTAAAGCTGGTTACCCAGCTGTAGTCGTATTCCAGATAGGCCTTGCCCCAACGCACACCCGCAGACAAACCCAGCCCGTAGGCTGTATCTTCCTCTCCCGCGATACGGGAATCAGCCAGTAAGGTCCTTAGGGAAAACAAACCGCCGATATCATCAGCCGCGTTTGCAGATAGCGGTAGAAGGCTGCCCAGCAGCAGCCCCAGAATTCCTTTTCGCATCACACTCGCTCATTGACTGTTTTTATTGGAGCGAGTGTGCCATGGCGAAATAAAACTCTCTAGAGCTGCGAGCGCCCCTTGTTGGCGGCAATACGCATACGCAGCGCGTTCAGCTTGATAAAGCCTTCGGCGTCTTTCTGATCGTAGGCGCCGGCATCGTCTTCAAAGGTGGCGATAGCTTCGTCAAACAGGGAATTGTCTGATTTACGACCCACCACAATCACATTGCCTTTATAGAGTTTCAGGCGAACCACGCCATTAACAAAAGCCTGAGATTCATCGATTGCCGCCTGCAGCATTTTGCGCTCCGGGCTCCACCAGTAGCCGTTGTAAATCAGCTTGGCGTAGCGCGGCATCAGCTCGTCTTTCAGGTGAGCCACTTCGCGATCCAGGGTGATGGACTCGATCGCGCGGTGAGCGCGCAGCAAAATAGTGCCGCCGGGCGTTTCATAGCAGCCGCGAGACTTCATGCCCACGTAGCGGTTTTCCACCAGATCCAGACGGCCGATGCCGTTGTCTCCGGCCAGTTTGTTCAGGGTTTCCAGCATGGTGGCCGGGCTCAGCTCTTTGCCATCCAGCGTTACCGGATCACCATTTTTATAGCCCAGCTCAATGTAAGTGGGCTTGTCCGGTGCCGCTTCCGGGCTGACGCTCCAGCGCCACATGTCTTCTTCGGCTTCCCAGTAAGGATCTTCCAGATTGCCGCCTTCATAGGAAATGTGCAGCAGGTTGGCATCCATGGAATAGGGCGACTTTTTCTTCTTGCTGGAGAAGTCCACCGGAATCTTGTGCTGCTCGCAGTAAGCCATCAGCTTTTCACGGGAGTTCAGATCCCACTCGCGCCAGGGGGCAATCACCTTGATACCGGGCTTCAGGGCGTAGGCACCCAGCTCGAAACGTACCTGATCGTTGCCTTTACCGGTGGCACCGTGAGAAATCGCATCGGCGCCGGTTTCGTTGGCGATCTCGATCAACCGCTTGGCGATCAGCGGACGGGCAATGGACGTGCCCAGCAGGTATTCGCCTTCATAGATGGTATTGGCGCGAAACATGGGGTAGACGAAGTCGCGAACATATTCTTCGCGCAGATCATCAATGTAGATTTCCTTGATGCCAAGCGCCTTGGCTTTGGCGCGGGCGGGTTCAACCTCTTCACCCTGACCGATATCGGCGGTAAAGGTCACTACCTCGCAGTCGTAGGTCTCCTGCAGCCATTTGGCAATGACCGAGGTATCGAGACCACCGGAATAGGCGAGGACGACTTTGTTGATAGCGGACATGGAATTCTCCAGAAACGGCGGTTCAGCGTGTTCAAAAGGGGCGGAATTCTACCGTATTCGCCGCGCCGACAACAGGGGC
>JBFHCW010000093.1:0-7870 GCA_041585035.1 Litorivivens sp. | reverse complement strand
CATTCCAGACACCAAAACTCTGACCGCTGGTACCGGTCAGGCGCAGGGTAATGGGCGCATCGTTCATGCCGTCGTTGCCGTAGCGCTTGGCGATCTCGCCGGACAAACGCGCACCGATCGAGCGGTCGCAGTTGGTGACGGTAAACTCGAACTCTCCGCCGCGTTTGTTTTCAATCGCGTCGATAGTCGCCGCCACCATGGACTCGGCTTTTTCACCCTTATCAAAAGGCGCATTCAGGGCAACCTGACAAAACTCGGGCTGACCTTCTGCAGACGCGTCCTTGTGCAGGATCGGCGACAGATCAAGCTTGCCATGTTTTTCAGTTGCGCCGGCTTGCTGCTCCAACAAATCAGTGCGACCAATCAATTCATCCATGGTGCGAATACCGAGGCTGGCCATCAGCTCACGGGTTTCCATCGCCATAAAGGTGAAGAAATTGACCACCATGTCGACGGTGCCGATAAAGTGCTCGTCGCGCAGACGCCCATCCTGGGTGGCAACCCCGGTGGCGCAGTTATTCAGGTGGCAGATACGCAGGTATTTACAACCCAGCGCCACCATCGGCGTAGTACCAAAGCCAAAGCTTTCGGCGCCGAGAATAGCGGCTTTTACCACATCCAGGCCGGTCTTCAGACCACCGTCGGTCTGCACCCGTACCATGCCGCGCAGACCATTGCCTCGCAGGGTCTGCTGGGCTTCGGCCAGACCAAGCTCCCACGGCGAACCGGCGTAACGAATGGACGTAATCGGGCTGGCAGCCGTACCACCGTCGTAACCGGAAATGGTGATCAGATCGGCGTAGGCCTTGGCCACACCGGCGGCGATCGTGCCAACGCCGGGTTCGGAAACCAGCTTCACGGACACCAACGCACCCGGATTGACCTGTTTGAGGTCAAAGATCAGCTGGGCCAGATCCTCGATCGAATAGATATCGTGGTGCGGCGGCGGTGAAATCAGCGTGACACCCGGCACCGAGTAACGCAGACGCGCAATCAGTTCATTGACTTTGCCGCCGGGCAGCTGTCCGCCCTCACCGGGTTTGGCGCCCTGTGCAACCTTGATCTGCAGCACTTCGGCGTTGACCAGATAGTGCGGGGTAACGCCAAAACGCCCCGAGGCTACCTGCTTGATCTTGGAGTTTCGCTCGGTACCGTAGCGAGCCGGATCTTCACCGCCTTCGCCTGAATTGGAGCGACCGCCAAGGCGATTCATGGCTGCCGCAAGAGCCTCGTGAGCCTCTGGACTCAAGGCTCCCAGCGACATCCCCGCTGAATCAAAGCGCGGCAGAATATTTTCGATCGGCTCAACTTCATCCAGCGGAATCGGTTTCGCCTCTTTCAGTTTCAGCAGGTCGCGCAGTGTCGCCACCGGGCGCTCGTTAACCAGCTTGCTGTAAGTTTTCCAGCGGGTGTAATCGCCGGTTTGCACCGCATCCTGCAAGCCTTTAACCACATCCGGGTTAAAGCTGTGGAATTCCTGACCGTGGACAAACTTGAGCTGACCACCGGGGCTGATCGGCTTGCGCGGTATCCAGGCAACGGTTGCCAGCGCTTCCTGATCTTTCTGCAGCTCAGCAAAGTTCGGCCCTTTGATCCGACTGGCAGTACCACGAAAGCAGCGCTCAACGACCTCGTCATCGAGACCGATAATTTCAAACAGCTGGGCGCCGCGATAGGACGCGATGGTGGAAATCCCCATTTTTGAGAGGATTTTCATCAGCCCCTTGTTGATGCCTTTGCGATAAGCGGTATGACACTCGTTGGTGTCGCCCACCAGTTCACCGGTGCGCAGCATGTCGTTGATGACGCTGAAGGCCATGTAGGGATAGACCGCGGTCGCGCCATAGCCAAACAGACAGGCCAGCTGATGCGAGTCGCGAGCACTGCCGGATTCCACCACGATATTGGCGTCACAGCGCAGGCCCTGCTTGATAAGGTGGTGGTGAACCGCGCCGGTCGCCATCAGCGAGTGAATCGCCAACAGGCCGGGCTCGATCCCCCGATCACTCAAGAGCAGCAGGGTTTTACCACTGTTAACCGCAGCAACCGCCTGCTCACAGAGAGTGTCTACCGCGCTGCGCAGATCAGTGATCGCAGGATCGTAGGTCAGATCAATCCGCGCCACCTCGAAATTCGGGTTGTTCAATTCCAGCAGTCGCTGGAATTTATCTGGCGACAATACCGGACTCGACAGAATCAGGCGCTCTGCGTGATCGGCCGTCTCTTCGAAAATATTCTTTTCGCGGCCGAGGCAGGTTTCCAGACTCATAACGATCGCCTCGCGCAAGGGGTCGATCGGCGGGTTGGTCACCTGGGCAAATTTCTGCCTGAAATAGTCGTACAGCGGGCGCTCCTGCCTGGACAGCACCGCCATCGGCGTATCGTCACCCATGGAACCGACGGCCTCGTTGCCGGATTCCGCCAAGGGGCGCAGTACCTGCTCACGCTCCTCAAAGCTGACCTGAAAGTACTTTTGGAAGGCCTTGAGCTGCTCCTTGCCCACCAGATCAGGCACCAGCGAGGTCGACAGGGTCGACTCCATACGAGTGGCATGCTCTTTCAGCCACTTTTTATAGGGCTGCTGGGTTTTTAACTGAGCGTCGACATCCGGGGTGTGCATCACCTCGCCGGTTTCGGTATCCACCACCAGAATCTGACCCGGGCCGACACGCCCTTTGGCAATCACGTCTTCCGGTTTGTAGTCGTAGGTACCAATCTCCGAGGCCAGTGTAATAAAGCCGTCAGTGGTCGTAACCCAGCGCGCCGGACGCAGACCGTTGCGGTCCAGCATACACACTGCATAGCGACCGTCCGTCAGGACAATACCTGCCGGCCCGTCCCAGGGCTCCATGTGCATGGAGTTGTATTCGTAAAAGGCCTTCAGGTCGGCATCCATATGCTCCATGTTCTGCCAGGCCGGCGGCACCAGCATGCGCACGGCGCGGAACAGGGGCATGCCACCAGCCACCAGCAACTCCAGCATATTATCGAGGCTGGAAGAGTCAGAGCCGGTGCGGTTCACCAGCGGCGCAATGGTATCAACATCCGGCAGCAGCGGGCTGGAGAACTTGGCCGAACGCGCCTCTGCCCAGTTGCGGTTACCCTCGATGGTGTTGATTTCACCGTTGTGGGCCAGCATGCGGAAAGGCTGGGCCAGCGGCCAACGCGGCGCCGTATTGGTGGAGAAGCGCTGGTGAAAAACGCAGATCGCGGTTTCCAGACGCGCATCGCCGAGGTCTGGGTAAAATCTGGGCAGATCCACCGGCATCATCAGGCCCTTATAGGACAGAACCGACGAGGACAGGCTGCAGATGTAGAAATCGGAGTCGTTTTGCAGAGCATTTTCAGCGCGGCGACGCACCACGTAGAGTTTGGTCGCCAGATCCTTATCGCTGCTCGCATCACTGTTAATAAACACCTGCTCGATGCGCGGCAGACTGGCAATAGCGATTTCACCGCATACCGAGGGGTCGTGTGGCACTTCGCGCCAACCCACGCACTCCAGACCCTGCTCTGCCAGAGCATCAGCCACAACTTTGCGCGCAGCCTCAGCCCTGGCGGCATCCTTGCTCAGGAAAATCTGGCCAATGCCATAGACGCTGTTAAGTTCGACTGAGAAGGTTTCCCGGGCGATCGTGCGCAGAAAGCTGTCAGGCTTTTTCAGCAACAGGCCACAACCATCGCCGGTTTTGCCATCGGCCGCGATACCCCCACGGTGCGTCATACACGTCAGGGACTCAATCGCCGTCTGCAACAACTTGTGGCTCGGCTCGCCTTGCATGTGGGCGATAAGACCGAAGCCACAGTTATCACGCACGTCCTCAGGTCTGTACAGGCCTGTACTCATAAATCGACTCTCGTAAAAAACTCAGAAAATCAGAAAGATAGCTAGTAATTCTGCGCCCCGGCAAACCCAGTCGCCGGAAAAAAGGAGGGACATTCTACACGGCTGGCGCATAAGCGACAAATTAGCCGGCGGAATAGCCAGAATAACACACGCTTTTTTCTTTCTAAACAGCTACTTAGAAGGCAGCAATGGTTTCAGCGCAGGGCCTCAATGGCACCAACAACCCGCGCCTTGTCGACCTCATCGGTAACGATGGCCTCGCCCAATCCACGCAGCAGCACCAGCCGCAGCCGGCCGTCCAACACCTTCTTATCCCTGGCCATCAGGCTCAGGAATTGCTCGGCGGTCATATCGGCCGGGGGCTTGAGCGGCAATTGGGCCCGTTTGAGCAAGCCCGCGAGACGCCCAACTTCGCCCTCGGCAATCCAGCCCAGATCCGCTGAGAGGCGCGCTGCCATCAGCATGCCCGTTGCCACCGCTTCGCCGTGGAGCCAATTGCCATAACCGGTGGCGGTTTCAATAGCGTGGCCAAAGGTGTGACCTAGATTCAGAATAGCCCGGCGGCCTCCTTCGCGCTCATCTTCCGCGACAACCCGAGCCTTGTTCTCGCAGGACCGCAAAATGGCCTCAGCCAGCAGTTCCGGGTCACGCGCCAGCAGGCCGTCCCAGTTTGCTTCAAGCCAGTCATAGAAAGCTACGTCCGCAATCAATCCGTATTTCACGACTTCGGCCAAGCCGGCCGCAAACTCTCTCGCAGGCAGGGTTGCCAGGGTACTCGTGTCTATAATGACGCACTCGGGTTGGTAAAACGCGCCGATCATATTCTTGCCGAGAGCGTGATTCACCCCAGTCTTGCCTCCAACAGAGGAATCCACCATCGACAACAGGGTCGTGGGCAACTGGATAAATGGCACCCCGCGTTGATAACAGGCTGCAGCAAAGCCGGTCATATCACCGACCACACCGCCGCCAAGGGCAATCAGCGTGGTTTTGCGGGTGTGATTATCCTCCAGCAGCCGGTCAAAAACCTGATTCAGCGTCGACAGGGTTTTGTGCTCTTCTCCATCGGGTAGGGTAACCACACTAACCTGCTTTCCATCCAGCCGGGCCAGAACTCTCTCAAGATAGAGCGGCGCAATGGTCTCATTGGTAACCACGCAGGCCTGATTCCCGGCAATAAAGGCGGGCCAGTCGTTTTCAGCCAGCAAGGCAGGAGCGATACGAATGGGGTAGCTACGCTCACCCAAATCGAGAGTCAATTCACGCATGAAAGGAATACTAATGTGGAAAAGGCGCTATTGTAGCGTTTTCGACAGAGCTCAGGCCAGTTGTCGGCGTATTTCATTTGCCACAGCGCGTGGACTGCGGCCGTCGGTATCAACGGTTATATCGGCCACTTCCCGGTAGAGGGGATCCCGAATTGCCATTAATTCTTCCAGCACTTTGCGCGGATTGGCATTCTGCAGCAGAGGCCGCTTCTTGTCTTTCGCGGTGCGCCGCACCTGCTCATCGACCGAGGCATAGAGGTAAACCACTGTGCCGCGCGCCATCAGCTCACGATTTTCTGCGCGGCCGACCACCCCACCTCCGGTAGAGACCAGCACGCCATCGAGCTGCGCAAGGGCTTCGATCATCGCCGTTTCCCGATCGCGGAAACCGGCCTCGCCTTCCTTGTCGAAAATCCAGGGGATATCTACGCCGCTGCGTTCTTCAATCTCACGGTCAGCGTCACGAAAGTCCAGCTGCAGATCGTCAGCCAGCAGCCGGCCAATGGTGCTCTTGCCGGCCCCCATCGGGCCGACAAGGAACACGCGAGGATGCTTCATAAGCTATAACGTTTACTCAACCAGGGTATCAGCCAGAATCCGCGGCGTAATGAAAATCAGCAGCTCAGATTTATCCTGATCAACCGTGCTACGGCGGAAAAGGCGGCCAATGTAAGGGATATCGCCAAAGAAGGGAACCTTGGTCACCGATTCAATATCCGTAGTCTCATAAACACCACCCAACACCACGGTCTGACCATTGCCCACCAACACCTTGGTTTTCAGCTCGGTGGTATCGATGGTCGGCACCTGGCCGCCAAGGCCGGTGGCAATAACCAGCTGGCCGACGGTGTCCTGATTGATCAGCAAGTCCAGCAGGATGCGGTCGTCAGGCGTAATAATGGGTGTCACATCCAGACTCAGCACGGCTTCTTTAAAAGCAATCGTGGTTTCACCGTTGGCTGAGGACTCGGGGTAAGGAATTTCAGTACCCGCCTTGATAATCGCCGGTTCCTTGTCACCGGTAATGACTTTGGGCTGGGATACGATCTCACCGCGGCCTTTGGATTCCAGCGCTGAAAGCTCAAGGTTGAGGAAGTGATCATCCTCAATAAAGCCGAGGGCAAAGGAGCCCGCCGCACCGGCAACGCCCAGGTCGGAAATCATGCCCGGGATCACCTCAAAGGAGTTTTCCCCCGAGTTGGCTGCATCAATCCGGTTGCTGCTGGTTGCATTGTTGTCCTCAATGGTCGCATTCGCGGAGATAACATTACCCGCAGCGTTGACATCATAGTAGGCACCACCCCAGCGAACCCCCAGACTCTTGTCGAAGTCAGTGCTCGCCCGCACGATCCGCGCCTCAATCTGCACCTGACGTATCGGCACATCGATCTGTTTGATCAGTCGGCGGATTTCATCGAGCTTTTCTGCGGTTTCGGTGATCAGCAGGGAATTGGTGCGCGACTCCAGCACGACCCGGCCGCGCTCAGACAGAATGTCCTCGCCCTCATTATCATTGCCGCCACTGCGGCCGCCGCTGTTTGAACGCTCAAACAGCCCCATCAAATCCTTGGCGTCGGCGTAGCGAATACGGATAAACTCGCTGCGCAGGGGCGACAGTTCCCGCACCTGTTTCTGGGCTTCGATTTCCTGGCGCTCACGCTCGGCAATCTCTGCCGCCGGCGCAACCATCAGCACATTGCCGACCAAACGCTTGTCCAGCCCTTTGGTTTTCAGCACCAGCTCCAGCGCCTGATCCCAGGGCACGTTTTTCAAACGCAGGGTAATATTGCCCGTTACCGTGTCACTGGCAACCAGGTTGAGCTCGGTAAAATCGGCGATCAGCTGCAGGACCGCACGCACTTCAATGTCCTGGAAGTTGAGCGACAACTTCTCACCGACGTAGGCAAATTCCTTACGCCGCTCTTCCACTTCTTCAGAGCTCAGCGGCTTAACGCTGACGACGTACTGATTGTCCGTCTGGTAGGCCAGATAGTCGTAATCACCATCGGATTTGAGCTCAAACCGGGCGCCGCGATTGGTGCTCAGGGCATCAACCACCTGAACCGGAGTTGCAAAGTCGCCCACATCGTAACGACGACGCAGCGTTTCCGGCAGGGCTACCTCATTAAACTCGACGTAGATCTTGGAGCCCTGCTCATAAACATTGATATCGGCCTTGGGATCTTTGAGAGTCATGACCAGCATGCCCTCGCCATTGGCGCCGCGCTTGAAATCCATATCCTTGATCTGGTTGCCGCGCGCCGTTTCGACCTCCGAAGTTGCGCCGGAGATCTGCTGCAGCGTGCTACCGGCATCCTTCAGGTATTCCGTCGCTACCGAGCCGACCTCCACTATCAGATCATTCCCTTCCACGCGAGTGAGGTAAGGCACTAACTCCACCAGGTTGAGCACGACTCGGGTACGACCACCGCCCTCCAGCACAATGGCGCTGCTGGCATTACCGTAAGACAGGGGATATTTCTTCTGCGGCAGCGCACTGCTGACACCCGGAAGGTCGAGCGCGATACGCGCCGGCTTCTCAATGGTGTAGCCCTTGGGTTCTGGCGGCTTGGAATCAAAGCTGAGACGAGCCTCAAATCGACCACCCTGCAGTGCAGAGAACTGGATATCCTTGAGTTCGCTGGCAAACAGGGGATGAGTGAAGATCGCGCAAGCCGCCCAAAGCAGATACCGCTGAAATTTATTTGGCTTAAAGGTATTCATGACTTCTCCACTCGCTTAGCCGTCACTCGTT
>JBFHCW010000092.1:0-7915 GCA_041585035.1 Litorivivens sp. | reverse complement strand
GCAGCCAGCTTGTTTTCCAGAGCTTCCACGCTGCCCGCCTTCTTATTATTGCCTGGCATGCTTCTTAACCTTTCGAAAATGTTCAAAAAAACACCAGTTCCATTATACAAACTTGAGACACTATATCTATTGTCGGTTGCCTAAAGTGTGGCAGACTGTCGTTTTTGCAGCGCCCACTGCGGGTGCAAAATTCTGTTAAGAGTAGACGAGAAGGTACTGGAATGAAAAGAAAAGTCTTCGCCGTTGTGTCAATGGCTGCAATTGTGGCCGCCTGTGGCGGCGCCGAGAACCCCTCAGAAGCAAAGCTGGATTCAGAGATGGAGAAGGTCAGCTACAGTTTTGGGGTCGACCTTGGCAAGCGAATCGGCGAGAACATGGAGCTGGATGTGGCCGCCTTCAGTGCCGGCGTCAGTGACGGTATCGAAGGTGGCGAGTTGCAGATGTCCGAAGAGGACATGATGGCGACATTGCAGGGTTATCAGCAGAAGAAAATGGCCGAGATGCAGGCAGAGGCTGAGCAGGAGGCAACCAAGAATCAACAGGCATCGGAAGCTTTCCTGGCGGCAAACGCCGAGAAGGACGGTGTTGTCGTCCTGGACAGTGGTCTGCAGTACAAAGTGCTTGAAGAAGGTGAGGGCGCCAAGCCCGCGGCCGATGATACGGTTGAAGTTCACTATCGCGGCACCCTGATCGACGGCACCGAATTTGACAGCTCCTACGCGCGGGGCGAGAGCATTACCTTCCCGGTGGGCGGTGTTATCGCGGGCTGGACTGAAGCCCTGCAACTGATGCCGGTTGGCAGCAAGTGGGAGCTCTACATTCCCTCCGACCTGGCTTACGGCCCCGGCGGAACTCAGGGCGTGATTGGCCCCAATCAGGCGCTGGTGTTTGAAGTTGAGCTGCTTGGTATTGAAGAAGACGGCGGCGAAGAAGGCTGATCGACGGCGTCAGACGTCTGGCTCCAGACGTCTGACGCAAACCCTCAATTCGCTGTTCTGCGAATACTGAAGTTATACAGACGAAAGACTCCATCGGTTACTGCCAGCGTGGCCGTGACCAGGGTTTCCCCGTTTTCAAATCGCGCCGGAAAGCTGTAGCTGAGGCGCTGTTCCTCCCCAAATACCGACAGGGCCGCGGTCAGCGTGGAAAACTGCGGACTGTCCATCGACCTGAACCGTCCCAGGCCCCGATATTCGTCAACCACCTGATATAGCTGCTCATTGCTTACGGCGGCCCGTGCGGCGGGTGTCAGGTGGCTGCGCAGGGCCTCGGGCTGCCAGCTGGATATGTCGGTGAGGGCGGCTTCAAGATAAAGCCGCGCTTCGGCGGAGTGCTTTTCATCCTGCTCGCTGGCGTAATAGTAGAGGCCGGCGAATACCAGCAGGCACAGGCCAACGAAGGCGTGTAGGGGTCTCAGCATGCTCAGATAACACCAATACTGTGCAGGAAGACGATCAGGATGCCCAGCGGTGCAATGTAGCGCAGGGCAAAGTGCCAGAGCGCGAAGTTGCGGTCATTTTCGAAGGCCACCTCTGCCTTAACCCGGTCTCGGGACAACACGAAGCCGACAAAAATCGCAATCATCAGGCCGCCCAGAGGCAGAATGTAATTGGCCGTGATGTGGTCGAGGGCATTGAAAAAATCGCCAGAGTAGATGCAGGCGATACCGCCCAGCCAGCCGATGCCCGCTGCCAGCAAGGTGCCTACCTTGCGGTGCACGCCATGGCCTTCCAGCCAGGCGACGCCCGGTTCGATCAGCGAAATGGAGGAGCTGAGTGCGGCGATGCTAACCAGTATGAAAAAGACGCTGCCGAAAATGATGCCGCCCGGCATCTGGCCGAAGGCGATGGGAAGAGACACGAACATCAGGCCGGGCCCGGAGCTCGGCTCCAGGCTGTTGGCGAAGACCAGCGGGAAAATCGCCATGCCGGCCACGAGCGCGATACCGGTGTCCAGCGCGCCGATCAGCATCACCGTTTTGCCGATGGAGTGTTCCCCCGGCATATAGGCGCCGTAGGCCATGATGGCGCCCATGCCCAGGCTCAGGGTGAAAAACGCGTGGCCCAAGGCCACCAATACCGCTTCGGTGGAAAGCTTCGAGAAGTCTGGCGTGAACATAAAGGACAGGCTGGCGCCCACTTCGCCCACCGACCAGCTGTAAATCAGCAGACCCAGCAAAAACAGCATGAGCAAGGGCATCAGGATTTCTACGGCGCGGCCGATACCACGGGTCACGCCGGCGGCAATCACGCCGCCGGTAAACACTACAAACAGGCTCTGCCACAGCCACTGGCGGTTGAAACTGTCGGTGAGGGAGCCAAAATTGGCTTCAATGGTCTCGGCGCTCTGCCCCTGATAGGCCCCGGACAGGCTCTGCCAGCTGTAATCCAGCGCCCAGCCGGCCACGACACTGTAAAACATCAGGATCATCAGGCCGCCAATCACGCCGCCGAGGCCAACAATGCCCCACAGCTTGGAGGCCCCGGCCTGCGCGCTCAGATCCAGCATCGCGTCCACTGGATTGGCTCGGCCTGCCCGCCCGGCCATGATTTCGGCGATCATGACCGGAATGCCGACCGCCAGAATGCAGGCCAGGTACACAATAACAAACGCGCCACCGCCGTATTCGCCGGTGATATAGGGGAATTTCCAGATATTGCCGAGGCCAACCGCAGAACCGGTCGCAGCAAGTATAAAGGTCCAGCGTTTGGTCCAGTTGGTGGTGATGTTATGTGTCATAAGGGGCGCTTATTGTTAGGTTGATGGGATTGTAGCGGTATTGATGTGTGAAACCCAAGGCAGTTGGACGTTTTATAGGCTATAATGCGCGCCGCTCAAAACGGGCGGGCCGGTGACAACCCTCCGATGACCCCAATTTTTAGCGAGGCCAAGACGGTTTCGTGCACTCCCAGAGAATCCCAATGATTGAAAAGCTACGCAATATCGCGATTATCGCCCACGTTGACCACGGTAAAACGACCCTGGTTGATAAACTCCTCAGCCAGTCCGGAACCCTGGATCGCCGCAGCGAAGGCGCTGAGCGCATCATGGACTCCAACGATCAGGAGCGCGAGCGGGGCATCACCATTCTCGCCAAAAACACGGCTATCAACTGGAATGGCTACCGTATCAATATCGTGGACACCCCCGGACACGCCGACTTCGGCGGTGAAGTGGAGCGGGTGTTGTCGATGGTCGACAGCGTTCTGCTGCTGGTCGATGCCGTTGACGGCCCCATGCCGCAGACGCGCTTTGTCACCCAGAAGGCCTTCGAGCGCGGTCTCAAACCGATTGTCGTGGTTAACAAGATAGACCGCCCGGGTGCCCGTCCGCACTGGGTTATCGATCAGGTCTTCGATTTGTTTGATCGCCTGGGCGCCACTGACGAGCAGCTGGACTTCCCGATTGTCTATGCCTCCGCCCTGAATGGCTACGCCGGCCCCGAGGCTGACGAGCTGGCCGAAGACATGACGCCCCTGTTCGAAATGATTGTCGACAAGGTCAGCCCACCGGAAGTCGACGCCGACGCGCCGCTGCAAATGCAGATCTCAGCGCTGGACTACTCCAGCTATGTGGGCGTTATTGGTGTCGGCCGGATTACCCGCGGTACCCTCAAGCCGAGCCAGCCGCTGGTGGTTGTGGACAAGGACGGCAAAACCCGCAAGGGGCGGGTGCTCACTGTGATGGGCTATCTCGGTCTGGAGCGGGTGGAAGTACAAGAAGCCAAAGCCGGCGAGATTGTTTGTATTACGGGCATTGAAGGCCTGAGTATTTCCGACACGCTGTGTTCGCCCGAGGCCGTCGAGCCCCTGCCCGCACTGACCGTCGATGAGCCGACCGTGAGTATGACCTTCCAGGTCAACGACTCACCCTTTGCCGGCAAGGAAGGCAAGTACGTTACCTCGCGGAATATTGCCGAGCGTCTGGAGCAGGAACTGATTCACAACGTGGCCCTGCGTGTGCGTCAGGGCGACAGCCCGGACAAGTTTATTGTGTCCGGTCGCGGTGAATTGCACCTGTCGGTTCTGATTGAAAACATGCGCCGCGAAGGTTTTGAGCTGGGCGTATCCCGCCCGGAAGTGGTTCAACGCGAAGTGGACGGCGAGATTCAGGAGCCCTTCGAGCAGGTTGTGATTGATGTCGAAGAGCAGCATCAGGGCGCGGTGATGGAAGAGCTCGGTCTGCGCAAGGCCGAGCTGACCAATATGGAGCCGGACGGCAAGGGTCGGGTCAAACTCGAGTTTATTGCACCTTCGCGCGGCCTGATCGGCTTTCGCTCCCACTTTCTGACCCTGACCTCGGGGTCGGGCATTATGACCAGCATTTTTGACCACTACGGTCCGGTCAAAATGGGTGACGTTGGCGGCCGTATCAATGGCGTACTGGTGTCGATGGTGCAGGGCAAAACCCTGAGCTATGGCCTGTTCAATCTGCAGGATCGCGGCCGTCTGTTCAAGGGCCACGGTGAAGAGGTCTACGAAGGGCAGATTATCGGTCTGCACTCGCGCGGCAACGATTTGGTGGTCAACCCCACCAAGGCCAAGCAGCTGACGAATGTCCGGGCTTCCGGTACTGACGACGCGCTGACGCTGTCACCGCCAGTGCGCCACACCCTGGAGCAGGCGCTGGAATTCATCGAAGACGATGAGCTGGTGGAAGTGACCCCGGTCAGCATTCGTCTGCGCAAGAAGCTCTTGAAAGAGCACGAGCGCAAGCGGGCCGGCAACGCCAAAGGCTGAGGTCGCCCCGGACGAGCGGGCGCGGCCTGGCCGCGCTCTGCTGTTTCTCGCCCGCCTAACGAAAAAAGCAAGGTGCTTTGCCCGCGCAAAGCCCGTCGGCTTGAGCTAAGCTGTAGGTTATGCCTGCTGTGAGGTTGCCGTGCTCCCTCTATTTCCTGACATCAAACCCTACAAAACCTCGCGCTTTGCGGTGACGCCTCCGCACGAGCTGTATGTCGAAGAGTGCGGCAATCCGGACGGTGTGCCGGTACTGTTTCTGCATGGCGGGCCTGGCGCTGGCTGCGGCCACAACAGCCGTCGTTTCTACGACCCCAAGGCCTACCGCATCATCCTGTTTGATCAGCGCGGCGCGGGCCAGTCTGAACCTCACGCCTGCACCGACAACAACACCCTGGCCGATCTTGTCAGCGATATCGAGAGCTTGCTGGATATGCTGGCCATTGAGCGCTGTATTCTATTTGGCGGTTCCTGGGGCGCGACGCTGGCGCTGGCCTTTGCCCAGGCCAGGCCCGAACGGGTTCGCGGACTGATTCTGCGCGGTGTGTTTCTTTGCCGACAGCGCGATATCGACTGGTTCTATCGCGACGGGGCCAATCGCATTTTTCCCGACGCCTGGCAGTCGCTGCTGCGCGCAGCACCAGACAAGGACGATATCATCGGTGGCTTTCACAGGGCGCTGCAGTCCAGCAACGATATCCAGCGGATGGCGGCGGCCCGTGCCTGGGCGGCGTGGGAAACCCACTGCTCCACCTTCCGGGTACACAAACACGATACCCGCACGGATATGGAAGAGCGTAACGCACTGGCCATGGCACGCCTCGAAACCCACTACTTTATTCATCAGGGCTTTCTCGAAGAAAACCAGCTGCTTGTGCAGGCCGACAAACTGCAGGGCATCCCCGGCATCATCGTCCACGGTCGCTACGATATGGTGTGTCCACTTGAGAACGCTACTGCCCTGCATGAACGCTGGCCGGAAAGTGAATTGCGGATCATCCGCGAGGGCGGTCATTCGCCTTTTGAGCCGGCTATGGCCGATGCGCTTGTTCACGCCACCACCGATATGCTGGAATGGCTGACCAACAAATCCGCCTGAGATAGAGTTCGCAGTGAAAGTGCTGATTCAGCGCGTACAGCGCGCCAGTGTTACCGTTAATGAAGAAATCGTCGGCAGCATTGATCAGGGCATGCTGGTGTTCGTCGGCATTGAGCGCGATGACACCCCCGCCTTGCTCGATCGGGTCGCCGAACGCCTGCTCAGTTACCGTCTGTTTGCCGATGCGGAGGGCCGCATGAACGCCTCGCTTCGCGATATCGGCGGCGGCCTGCTGCTGGTGTCCCAGTTCACCCTGGCCGCAGATACCCGCAAAGGCTTGCGTCCGGGCTTTTCCACGGCGGCCGCTCCAGCCGATGCCCAGCTTCTGTACAGCGGCCTGCTCGATACCCTCAGTGAAAAACATCCCAAGGTGGCCGCCGGTCGGTTTGGGGCCGATATGCAGGTAGCGCTGGTGAATGACGGCCCGGTCACCTTTCTGCTGGAATTCCAGTGAAACGCTTGCGGTAAAGCGAAGCGCTTGTGCTAGTCTAGTTTCAGGCGACACCCCGTTGAGTGGTTCGGGTTTTGCCGATCAATTATTCACTGGTGGAGACGAAAGATGAAAAAAATTCTAATGGCATCCGTACTGGCAGCAGCGTCTGCAAGCAGCTTTGCGGTTGTGCCCGGCGGCGACAGCTGCGGCTGGGGCAATATGTTGTTTGAAGGGCAATCCGGGTTGCCGATCCACGTTGTGGCTTCAATCACCAATGGCACGTCCGGCAACAACACGCTGGGTATGACCTCCGGTACCAATGGCTGCTCGGCTAACGGTACGCTGACCTACGGCGGTAAGTCGATGATCAACCTCGGCGCGATTCTCGACGAATTCAGCGAAGATGTTGCGCGCGGTGACGGCGAAGCACTGACCGCGGTTGCGGTGTCGATGGGTGTTGAAGGCGGTGACCGCAGTCATTTTAAAACGCTGATGCACAATAACTTTGAAACCCTGTTTCCGAGCGATGCGGTAAACGCCGAACAGGTCATGGCCTCCATGCTTGAACTGATGCGCACCGACGCGCAGCTTGCCAAGTACGTCGCCTGATCCTACCGGGTGCAGCGCTGCTGCACCCCGCTTTCCCGATGAAGAACGTATCACGCCGGAGTGCGCTCAACGGTGACGGGTTTTACGTGTGCCTGTTGCCTGTTTTGCTGTTGTGCCTGACCGCCGGGCAGGTCCTGGCGAAACCAGATTTGAATGGGGTGGCCGCTGATCCCCAGTGGTTGGCTCTGTTACATTTTGGCCGCTCGGGCGAGGACTACAATCGCCGCAGTTACGTCGACGATCCGGCTTTTTTTCTCGCCGCAGACGGCGCTCGCAACCCCGCCAATGAACTGGTCGCCAGCCTGTCGGCACTCACAGAGCAGCCGGATTTGCGCTGCCGTTTTATTGCGCGCTTTCAGTGGCTGCGCGCGCGGGGTTTGCTGGCCGATGCAAGCGCGGAACACTGCGAGCAATACTGGCAGTGGCGTGAACAGATCAACGCCGGACAGGCAGCGCTGGTATTTGCCTCGAGTTACCTGAACAGCCCGTCGTCCATGTACGGCCACACCTTCCTGCGGCTCGACCCGAAAGGCTATCGCGCGGATTCGGCGCTGCTGTCCTACGCCGTCAACTACGCCGCACTGGTGCCTGAGCACGACGGCAGTCTGCTGTTTGCCTGGCGCGGCATGAGCGGCGGCTATCCAGGGCATTTCAGTCTCCAGCCCTATGTGGAAAAGCTGCAGGAATATTCGCGTCTGGAAAACCGGGATGTGTGGGAGTACGAGCTGAATCTGAATGAGACGGAACTGGATCGGCTGCTCGCCCACCTGTGGGAATTACAGGACATCAATTTTGATTATTACTTCATGGATGAAAACTGTTCGTTCCGCCTGCTGGAATTGCTGGAGGTTGCCCGCCCCGGCCTGAACCTGACCGGTGACTTCCCCCTGCACGCGATTCCGGTGGATACGGTGCGCAGTGTGCGCGACGCCGGTTTGGTCGGCGATATTACCTATCGCCCTTCGCGTCAGCGGGAGCTCGACAGCCTGCTACAAGTCTTCAGCAGTGAACAGCGCGCTGTTGTGCTGCGACTTGCGG
>JBFHCW010000091.1:0-8000 GCA_041585035.1 Litorivivens sp. | reverse complement strand
CTTGATAAGCGCGCACCTTACGCTCCACCAGGAGGGCGGCGATATTGACCCGAGCCCCATAACAGCGAGCGTATACCCCATCACAAGCCCATGGACGGGCAGCTCGGTAAACTGGATCAACGCCTCATCAGGAGTCGCATGGACTACCAGTGGCGGCGACATCGCCCCCAACCCACAACTCTCGCTACCCTTTGACGCCACAGTGGCTGGCACAGTCGAATGGGACATCACCGAGCTGGCAAAAACATGGCTGCAAGGCAACCCCAATAACGGTGTGCTTGTGAAACTCGCTACCGGCAATCGCAGGGTAACCTTCAGCAGCAGTGACCACCCTAATTCCACCGTGCATCCGCAACTGACACTGCAGATGAGCTGCGAATGTGGCTATAGTTGCGAGCTCGCGGAACAAGGGTGCTCAGCCGACTACATACCGCAGGATACACGCCTTACCGTTAACGCTAGCGCTACTGGAGGTAAAAAACCGACAGGCGCTACCTTCGTGCCCGCCGGCGCCCTATTCGGCGGGCTTACCATGCCGCCGGGCGGCGCCATCGTTTATGTCTCCGAATCAACGAGATCGCTCACCGCCTTTGATAGCAGTGGCGCGCCTGTCACCACCGTGGGGCCGCTAGCGCTCGAGAAACCAAGCGCGCTCACCTGGGTGGGCAGTGGCCCGCAAGCCCAAAACGTGCTCATCGCAGACGAAACTCTTGGAAAGGTGTTGGTATACAACCCCAGCGGGGTACACATTGCCTCTATAAACGCACCGAGGGCCTTCGCAGTGGTGAGCGGAATATCCCACATTAGCGAGCCTGCATCCGCGGCCTATAAAGACGCCCTACTTCTGGCAGGGGACGCCCCCGTGCTGGGTATATCAATGCCCGCTGTGCGCATATACGACCAGAGCCTAAAACGGCTGGAAGCAACAATACCCCTGCCGCTCGGCACCGGCCTTCCCTCCGGCGTGGCCCACCTGCCCGGAACGGACAAGTTTCTCCTCGCCACCCCGGACAGCAGGCAGGTCCTCATGCTCAACTTCAGCGGCCAGCTGCTCGGCGCCTACAATCCCGAAAGCTTTAGCGCTAAAGACGTCGCCGGCCTGTCCGTCAACACCGAAAACTGCGACCACCTCCTCACCGATCTGGCATCCAACTCACTCCTCGCACTTTACCCGGGCCAACCCTGTACCCTGAAGTACGGCGACGACTTCGAGAGTGGCACCTACAGTGGCAGCACGGGTTCGTCAAACTGGGCCGCCACCCCCTGGCTGGAGCGTGGTGAAAACGACGGCCCCTCCGCTGGGGCCGTTCGCCTGCTCACCATCGATGGTGAAACAGGTCTGGCCGTGTCGGGGAGCAGTGGCGCAATGCGGGCACTGGACCTGTCTGGTGAGACCGCCGCCTACCTGAGAGCCGATACCCGACAGGAAATAGCAGAAGGGAAAGTAAGCTTTGATATTTCTCGCGACGGACCCACCGGCCCCTGGACCACCCTTGCCGAGATGACAGGGAGTGGAGAATCAAGCATCGCTGTCGATATAAGCGCCTATGTAAGCGCAAACACCCATATTCGACTGCGCCCCTTTGATATAGACGGCGCCGCTATGATCGACAACCTCAAGATCGAGGTTTGTAACTAAGCGGTAGCTTACTATGCGTAGGGAGGAGCGCGGCGGCAGCCTCCCTCCATCGGATGGTGTCTTAACGATCGTCGTAATGGGTATGGCTCATGATGAACTTGCCGGTCTTGTTGTCAAACTTCCAACCGCCGGCGGTACCGTCAGCCGTCATGGCCAAGTCAGTCTTATAGACAAACACCAAGATATGCTGCCTGTGCTGGTGAGCGCATTGGCTGACAAAGCAAGTTTCTTGCAATAGGGCAGCCAGCTCTCTACGAATAGCTTCATCAGACAGGGTGGGCAGCGACGATGACGTGCTGCTCAGTAAGGTCGGGGGGACTATTGCCGGCCACAAGCGCCGCTAAGAAGGAGCAGCAGAGCGGTATTTCTTGATACCGCTCCCAACAGCCGAGATTAACGGTCGTCGTAATCGGTGTGGTTCATGATGAACTTGCCGGTTTTGTTGTCAAACTTCCAACCACCGGCGGTACCATCAGCCGTCATGGCCAGGTCACCTGTATTTACAATAACCAGGGTATTATTGGTGCCAGTTATCGGGTCTGCTGGCAGTGCGTCCTTTTTGTAATAGGGGCCAAACTTAAAGGTCGCATCCGTGGTGGAGCAGGCCTGCCCGGCCGCATTGGTATAGCGACTCAGCTGGTCAAGAAAAGCCTGCACACTATCGATAGCACCTGTGCCCGCTGTGCCGGTTCCCGGACAAGTTGCGCCCGAGGCAATAACGCTGCTGGGGTAATGACCGTGATGCTGATAGTAAAGATCAATCGCACTTCGGATACCAGACAAGCTGGAGTCTAGCGCCGCACGCTTCGCGTCGTCGGTTGAGGATGTAAACTGCGGTACAACAATCGCCGCCAATACTGAAAGAATCAGCACCACAATAACCAGTTCAACCAGCGTAAATCCGGATTCGAGCGTAATTGCCTTTGATTTCATGAAATTACCCCTTAATAGCGTCTCGCCACTTCAGCATCTAACCACTTGATTAGCATTATTTTTCGTCGTTTTAAACGGTCATCCGACGAACACACCCCCACAGTGACATTCAAATATAGCCGATTTGCCTTGTAAATACACCGATACCGGTATCTGGCTACATAGCCACACTCGATAGCTTGAATATCGGCAGTATCAAGGAGCTGACAATAATACCGACAACCAGCCCCATAACCACCAGCATAACTGGCTCGGCCAATTTTGACAGCTGATTTAGCTGCTTTGTCAGGTCTTTCGCGTAATAGTCTGCAATTCTGTCCATTACCCGGGCAAGACTGCCCGACTCCTCTCCGGTTGCGAGCATTTGGCGGGCCAAATCCGGCACATGCTCAGACTGACAAAAGACATCACTGGCCCGCTGGCCCTCCTGCACCGCGGCTTCAGCTTCCCGAATGAGCATCTGGTAGGCCGCATTATTGACAATCTCCCGGCTGGCTCGGAGTGCATCTTTTACACTTACGCCATTCGCGAGCGACAGGCTTAGCACGCGCATCAATTGCACCAGATAAATTTTACGGAAGATATTGCGAATCATGGGCGTTTTCAGCTTGAGCGTATCAAGCACTATTTGTCCGGCTGCCGACTTAGCCCAGAATATGACGCCCCCCATAGTAGCAACGCTTGTTAGACCCACGATCAACCAGTGCTGACGGAGCACATCACTTATCGCCATCAATATAATGGTAGAGGCCGGCAACTGGTCCCGAATCGACGCAAAAATCTCTGCAAACTTGGGGAAAACAAACACCATGACAAATACGACGACCGCGAGCGAAAACACCAGCAAAAATACAGGGTAAGTCATAGCCGAGCTTAGCGTACCTTTTAACTGCTGTTCTTTCTCTTCCATAGCGAGCAACTCTTCAAGTACCTTCGCCATAAAGCCGCCGCCTTCACTGGCCTCTACCAACTTCACATAGGAAGTCGGGAACATCTCCGGGTGTTCCTGGAGTGCAAAGGAGAAATCCCTACCTTTCTCAACCTGCTTGGCAACATCCCCAATAATTTCGCGCACCCTCGGCTGCTGCATTTGCCCCTGCAACAGGAGCAGACTCTTGTGCAGGGCGGTGCCAGTTTCCAGCAGCAAGGACAGCTGTTCGGTAAAAAACATCCGATCCTGCGCACGAATAGGCCCTTCAAACAGCGTAATGTTGAAATTGAAACTCGTAGCAGCTTCTTTTTTCTTCTGAACGCTCTGTTCAACTATAGGCATTTCACTTTAACCCCACCACTAATCACTGATAACACGCGAAACTTCTTCCAGGGTCGTTTCGGCGGCCAAGACATGGTCAAGGCCGTCGTGAAACAGTGTTTTCAGCTTTCGCTGTTTTGCATACTGATTCAGATCGTCACGGCTCGGGTTTTTCATAATCAAACTCTGCAATGCAGAATCAACGGTGAGTATCTCGTGAATACCCAGACGGCCTTTGTAACCGGAATCAAAACACAGCTCGCAACCACGCCCCTGCGAGAGCATGACATTTGATTTATCCTGCCATTGATAGCGCTCTACGACTTCCGGTGGCGGTTTAAATTGCGTTTTGCAATTGGGGCAAATAGTCCTCACCAGCCGCTGGGCTACAACGCCCACCAAGGCCGACGAAAGTAGGTAGGGTTCAACACCCATATCAATCATACGTGTTACTGCGCTAACACTGTCATTGGTGTGCAAGGTCGACAAAACCAAATGGCCGGTCAATGCCGCCTGCACCGCAATTTGGGCCGTTTCCTTCTCCCGGATTTCCCCCACCATGACAATGTCCGGGTCCTGCCGCAGTATGTGTTTGAGCATACGTGAGAAGCTCAAACCTATCCCTTCGCGAACTTCGTTCTGGTTAATAATATCGAGCTGGTACTCGACCGGATCCTCAACCGTCACAATGTTTTTTTCAAGCGAGTTAAGGTGACTTAGCGCCGCGTAAAGCGAGGTGGTTTTACCGCTACCTGTCGGACCGGTAACCAATATCAAGCCATAACTTTTCGATAGCAGCTTTCTGAAACTGCCCAGATTGTCAGCCGAAAACCCGAGCTTATTCAGATCAAGGATTGTACGTCGTTTATCCAACACACGAAGTACGACTTTTTCGCCGTGCAGACCCGGCAAAGAACTGAATCGCAAATCAACTTTCTGATTCTGCGTGTATATTTGAATTCGCCCGTCCTGAGGCATGCGGCGCTCGGCAATATCCAGGTTCGCCATAATTTTAAGACGCGAGATTATCGCCGGATGCAATTCCGTTCGCGGCGCCATAATCTCGTATAAAATACTGTCGACCCGGAAACGCACACGGGAATGGTTTGGACCCGGCTCTATATGAACGTCGCTGGCACCGTCGTGCACCGCACGCTGAATAATCGCATTAACCAAATTAATGATGGGCGAGCCCGCCGAGAGCTCATCAATGGCGGCGTAGTCGTCCGGCTGCTGGCTCTCCACCAGCTCGAGATCTTCATCAATATCGGAAATCAGGTCCGAGCCCAGGTCCATACCGCCGGCTATTTCATTGAGCGTGCGCTTGATGTCTGCACGGCTCGCCAGCACCGGCCGAATATGGCAGCCGGTGGCGTCTTCAATCTCGCTCAGTGCCGCAATGTCCTGGGCATCGGACAGGGCTACGGCCAGAGTGTCGCGCAACCTGAACAGGGGCAGTGCATTGATGCGCAGCGCTTTTTCCTGCGGCAGAATATCGACAATATCCGCATCGAACATCCCCGCCTTCAGGCTCACATAGGGAATACCCAGCTGATCGCTGATGGCCCGCAGGATATCTTCCTCGGCGACCAGCTCGGCCTCTATCAGGATGCTCCCCATCCGTTTGCCCGTGCGGTCCTGCTCCTCCATGGCGTGACGAATGGTATCTTCGTCAGTGAGGCCCCGCTCAACCAGAATGTCGCCAAGCCGCCGCACCGCACCAACGACCGCGACATGGTCGGGCTTGTCCGGCTCGTCGATATAGCCAACGTATCGATCGAGCCCGCTGATGTGCATGATTTTCGAAACGATACCAGAGCAGTTCGCAAGGCGTAGCCAACCCCCTTCATTGGTCAACCGTTCGCTGCAATCCAGCAATACGTTCAGTGTGCGGCTGTTCAGGAATTTGATATTGCCCAGATCGACGGCAATATTCAGATCGCGCTGCGATATCGCCTCCTCCACCGAGCTGCGCAATTCCTCCAGGGTGGATTCTTTTTCCAGCGACTCGGTGAGCGCCAGATAGGTAATCACACCGAGCTGTGTTCTGAGCACCTCCCCCATACGCTATCGACCCCGTCCCGCTTTGACTGCCGTTGCCTGGATATCTTGCAACACGCCCTCCAGCGGCAAGGGCTTGGATACATAGTACCCCTGCGCATAATCGACACCAATCTCCTTGAGCAGATCGCGCACCGCGCCGGTTTCCACATACTCCGCAATTGTGTGCAGACCCATGACCTTACCGACGCTGGTCATCGCCTTTACCATGCTGTGATTGACGCTATTGCTATCGATATCCTTGACGAAACTGCCGTCGATTTTCAAGTAGTCCACCGGTATCTCTTTCAGATAACTGAACGAACTCAGGCCACAGCCGAAGTCATCGAGCGAGAAGGCGGCACCCAAGGCTTTCACCTGGGTGATAAGATCCAGCGCCGACTCCATTTCGCCGATCTCCGCCGTTTCGGTCAGTTCAAAACACAGCTGGCCGTTGTCGAAGGCGCTATTTTTCTCAAGAACATTCAGCAGGTAGTGATGAAAATCCCGGCTGCCGATCGATTTGCCCGAGAGATTCACACTCCAGACAGATTCGGGGCTAACGTCGGCGATATTGTAGTCGGCCAATAAGGTCAGAATTTCCTCCACTACCCACTGATCGATATTGGGTATCAGGTCGTAGCGCTCGGCGGCTTCGATAAATTTGGCGGGCGACATCACGCGCCCATCGTTATCAATGACGCGCAGCAAGACCTCGTAGTGAGGCGGGCCATCGCTCAGGGCTTCCATCGGCTGGCAGTAGAGGCGAAAGTCGCGATTCATCAGCGCGGTTTTCACGTTTTGCAACCAGAATACATCCGTGTCGCGTTTTTGTAGCTGTGAGTCATCCGGTGAATAGACGTGCAGGCGCTCGAAGCTGTTGTCCTTTGCCATCGACGCCGCAAACTCACCCGCCGTCAACCAATCCGAGACGGTTTCCAGTGACGGGTGATCGGACACACAGCCGACATTAACGCTGAACTCTGCACCTGCGGGCACGATGCGGCGGTTTCCATTAATCTCTTCTATGCGCGCCAGCACCGTCTGCGCTGCGGCCTTGGCGTCCAGCCCGCGGGCGGCGACAACAAACTCGTCGTGATTGACCCTGGCCACAACACACTGCTCGCCCGCATAGTCGTCGAGCATTTCCGCAAAAACCGACAGCAGCCGCCCGGAGACCTCGTAGCCAAAACTATCGGTGAGAAGCTTCAGGTGATTAAAGTAAAAAAACTGCAGGCTGCACTGCGCTTTATCTTCCGCCAGCATTGCCTCAAAACGGCTGATTAACTCACCCTGACCGACCAGCCCCGTCGCCGTATCAAAGCGCTGCTTGATGATCTTGCGCGCCATCTCGGCCTGGATTTCCACCAGCTGACGGTCGCTGTTGGTAAACTCCCGACCTTTGCTCTTCTGCTCAGCAATGACAAACAGCCCGCGCAAACGCGGGTTGGGTGACGGGATGGGAGCGCAAATCAGCGCGCGGCCCATTGGCCGATCGATACCAAAGCGCTTGGCCTCCTCCGGCTTGTTGATCACGATGGCCTGCCCGCTGCTCATTACCGCGTTCTGCAGCGCTTCAATAATGCCGCTGTCCGGCTCAGCGTCGTCGACGCCGCCCGAGGCCAAAACCAGCGACTTGCCCGGCATGACCAGCGCGGCGATTTCAACATTGAGGAAGGTGGCGCAGTCATCGACGAGCTGCTGCAGGGACAGCGTCATCGCGACCCGGTCGTCACTGACCGCATCGACACTCTGTTTGATTTTGTAAACCAGATTAAGCTCTTCGTAACGCTCCCCGAGCTCTTCGGCCATTTCGTCCAGCTCAACCCGGAGGGTCAGCTCGGCGGCAATCTGGGCGCCGATGTTATCCAGATAGGCGGACAAGCGGGATTCACCGTCGCCGAGCGCACCGCGTACCTTTACAGAAAACGCAAGGTCGAGCTTTTCTTTTGGCGAGACGGTATGCGTCAGGCTGTAGTCTGATGCGGGCAGCGCTTTGGCGCCCTTGCCTGCTGTGCTGGCGAGCAGCTTGCCGGCATCATCCAGCAGATCAACGCGAATGACCTCCGGATATGCAACCTGAATCAGCTTGAGGTAAGTGGCTAGACCACACTGCTTTAACTGCCGGGAAAAGCT
>JBFHCW010000090.1:0-8057 GCA_041585035.1 Litorivivens sp. | reverse complement strand
TGAAACATCACTCTGGTCGTGGGAGTTTTTTTCCAGCAAGGCGCCATCAAAACTGATGGTGAACGCACCGCCCGGATTCCAGCTCAGTTTCAGTGTCGATATATCGGCTTCTGCGTTGCCAAATTCGGGGATGCGACGATTGTCGCGCTCCATCCGGATATCTTCACGGTTACCGTTGGCGATTGCCGAGCCGTCGTAACGAGTGCGACGCTGCAGATGGGTGAGCTGGAGATCCAGCGCGTCATTCACTTGCCAGCGCGCGACTAATCGTTGCTGTTTGACTTCAGTGTCATTGACGTCGTCTTCGCCGGTATTGATTTCGTCGATATAGCCGGCGTAACGTCGCAAGCTGCCGGCGTAGCGCAGAGCGATATTGTCGCTCAGGGGCAGGTTCAGCATGGTGGTGTATTCGTCATTATTGCCAGCGCTATATTCTGTCACCCCATAGCCCAGCGACACCGAGCCGCTAAATCCGCTTTCAAGATCGGGGGTTTGCGGAACATAACGAATGGCACCGGCCAGCGCAGAGCCCCCAAACAATGTGCCTTGGGGTCCTTTAAGAATCTCTACCGCCGCCATATCGAAAGGGTCGATATCCGGCTGCACACCCGCGACGGAAGGATTAATCAAAGAGACATTGTCGTAGAAGCGCCCTACTGTTCGGGTAAAAAAACCACCACTGTTGCTTACCCCGCGAATCGTGACACTGCCCTGATCCGGGGTAGCCCCTTTTGTCAGGATCACACCGGACGAATACTTAACAATTTCTTCGAGACTGGTTGCGCCGCGCTCCACCAGCATATCGCCGCTGAACGCATCAATACTGATCGGAATGTCGCGTACCGATTTGCTGCGTTTGGTGGCGGTCACGTAGACTTCCTCAATTTTACGCGCTTCTTTGGCGGGCGCATTTTCCGAGGCCGCCGCGTCTTGCGCGAAAACAGAGGAACCAGCAGCCACCATGACTGATGCTGCAGAGAGTGCGACAAACGCTTTAGCTTTCACTTACTGATCCTGCATCGTATTACGACAACAATATGCTTAGTCGGAACAGCTCCGGCACACACTGCCGGAGCACTTATCACTAATACGCAACGGCCTGACCGGTCGTGTATTTGTGTGAAGCGGCTTTCAGTTTTCCGGTTTTAGGGTCGCGCTCTATGCCCGCCCATAAACCCTGGGCGAGACGGCGTTCTTTCGGCTCTATTTCCAAATATGGCAATCCGGTTTGATCCAGCAGGGATTTGGAGAAGGCGCCTTTCATCACGCGTACGGTTTGCGTTGCGGTGCCTTTTTCCCAATCCATATCTATTTTGGGATACAGCATGGAAGGCGCGTCTGAGGCTTCTTTCGGGCTCATCCCAAAATCCATGTAGTTAATCAGGGACTGAGCCGTTTCCAGGTGAAGACCCATAGACATAGAGGTAAATGCCAGTACTGGCTCTCCGTCCTTAAACACCAGTCCTTGTTCTGTTGGGTCAGGCAGGCGTGTACCCGGGCCCGCTTTGGCGATGATCGCTTTTTGCGAAACAGCCGGATCACCAATAGAAACACCATCAACGAAGATACCTGTTTTCCCCCAGACAACACAGTTAATGGTGTGAGTCACTGCGGTCATGTTGCCCCACTGGTCCACCGCCACCACGGTATCGGAATGTTTGGTACCTGTATCCGCCCATTGCGCCAAAGGAACACCTGCCTGCATCAGTTTCCAGATTTTCTCCGCATTTTCCGGCTTCAGGCGGCCTTCGATACTGGTATCCACACCCGGCAACATCTGTTTCACCACATCGGGCATGGCTGCTTCCAAGAACGTGATATTGCCGTTGTTCAGCAGATTCGCCATATGTTTGAAGGATTCGGCGCTTTTCGACCAGTGGCCCAGCTCTTTGATTTTGGCAGCTTTGGACAAGTGCAGGGCTTCAATGGCGTGCACACCACCGTAGGCCGGTTTGCCATTCAGGTAAACCTGGTGGCCATTGTGCTCACCCACCAAAGGCTCACCCCAGATCACTTCATAATTGGCTAGATCCTCCAATGTCATGAAGCCGCCTTCGGCTTGCACTTTTTCAACCAATTTTTTTGCCCAGGGGCCGGTGTACATATAGTCGGCGCCCTGATTCGCAACCGCGCGCAGGGTCTTAGCCAGTGCAGGTTGTTTGAAAAGTTCGCCTTCCTTAACCCACTCACCTTTTTCATTGGTGAACACCGCTTTGGTTTCAGGCAAGCGCGCCAGATCGTTGCGACGTGGCTCAAGATATTTCATCAAATTCTGGGTAAAGGGAACGCCTTGCTCGGCGATTTCGATGGAGGGTTCAAACAGACGCGCAAACGGCAATTTACCAAATCGCTCGTTCATGGCCTCTACACCTTTCATAAATCCACCCACCAGCGCAGTTCGACCACTGGGCTCGCCGTGGCCGTACAAACCCTCGCCGTAGGCATCAATGCGCCCAGGTATACTCATCGGGTCTTTCTCACCGCGCACGGTATCCCAGCTTGCATTCATATAACTGACTTCGCCGCTGGCGGCATCGTAGTGCACCACCGACATAATGCCAAAATAACTGATAACCGCACCGGCACCCAATGCCACCTGCGTCAGTGCGGTGGTCATGGCGGCATCGGCTGAAGTACCACCCTGCTTCAGAGCTTCCAGGCCTGCACGCTGCGCATAACCGTGGAAGCTGCCGGTAACCGCACCCATTTCCCCGGTGGCTTCAGGGTTGCTGGGTGCAATAGCCATGCCTTCGATTGCCATGTATTTTTCGCGCTCGGCCGCGGGCCAGCCACTAGCAGCCAGGGTTTGGGGTTTATCCGAAGTCTGGCACCCTGCGAGAATCAGCGAGCTGGCTAAGGCACTGATCGCCATTGTTTTCAGTTTCATCGTGATCTTCCTGTTGAATAGGTTTATCGTTTGTTGGGTTCGTTTTCTACAAGGCGCTTGAGCGCTTCAAGCTCTTGTTGAAAGCGCCGGTGATTGTCCTTGCGGTTTTTTTCCTGCATGGCATTGAGGGCAGCGGCCGGCATTGCGGCCGCTTCTGCAGGCAATAAAAATTCGGACAGGACGTGATAACTCAGCCGGGTGGATTCCCCTTCCGCGCGCAGGCGCCAGCTCGAATAGCCTGTTAGAGCCCCCTGCGCCGGCTGATAAATTTTGATACTGCGCACCTGATTCGGCACCAGCTCAACGTCTTCGCTATAAAACAGCGTTTCGCCAGGTTTGACCGGCAGAAAGGCGCGGTAGATCGCCCCGAGTTTGCCTTGCTCGCCTCCCACCAGCTCCAACTTCGCACCCTGCTTCCAGGCTTCAGGATCCAGGATGTGAGGCCAAATCACTGACGCTGACCGATCGATCACAATCTCGTTGTAGGCAACCAATTCCAAGGCCGGGCGGTCATGATCCTGATCCGCCGCCCAGATCTGGAAGGGCATCAAATAGAGAAACGCCAGCAGCCAGCGCTGCGTTACGGTAAACATCAGACTGCCAACGCCATCGCGGTGCGACGGGGGTCGCCACAGCCGTAAGCCATGCCGGTGCTGTCAAAAACAATGGAGTCATAGGAACCGTGGCTCCAGTTCCAGGGGTTGACCACATCCAGTTGCAAGCCGGTTTTTCGGATTGTGGCGGCCGCCGCTTCCGGCATATTGGCTTCCCACAGCATGGCTCCCGCCTTGCCCATGGAACTGCCACCAAAGCGCGGCTTGTTCACCGCCTCTTCGATAGACAGGCCAAAATCGAGGATATTAGTGCTGTTCTGCACCATGTTTTCCATCAACGAAACGGACGGTGAGCCACCTGCCAGTACCGGCTTGCCGTTTTTGAGGAACATATGGGGCAAGATACGCGCATTAATGCGCTCGCCCGGCTTGGGCAGGCCAGAGCCGTAGTGAACGCCAGCGGCGCAAATCCACAGTCCGTCTACATACAAGCCATTGCTGTAAGGCATGGACATGCAGGAATGCAGCACGGTGGCGACATTGCCTTCAGCATCTGTAACGGTGAGGTGGTTGGAACCGGGGGGCGGTGTGCTCAGGCCCATCATCTCGGCCAGACTCGTTGGCTTACCCTTCAACTTGCCGAAACGCTCTTCGGCGTATTCCTTGGAAATCAGCTTCTCGGTGCTGGGCAGCTTGCCTGTGTAGCGGCCGATGATGTTCTCGGCAGTGGTTAGCGAAATGGCCTGCAGCATTTTCAGCGCTGTCTCGCTGGAGTCCCAGGCCGGGCCCATTTTCTGAATATCCATCATCTCGATCAGGTTCATGATCTCGATAAAGTTGACGCCGCCAAAATCCGGCGCCGGCGAACCAATCAAATCAAAGCCGCGGTAGGTGCCCTGTACCGGCTCCTGATACATCACTTGATAGTCAGCAAAATCCTGAGGCGTAACCCAGCCTCCAGCATCCTGCACCACCTTGCTGAAGCGCTTGGCAAAATCACCGTGGTAAAAGAAGTCGTTGCCACCCTCGGCCAGTTGCTCCATAAAGTCGGCCGCTCGGTGCTGATACAGGGTATCGCCCGGCTTAACCACGACATTATTGGGCAGGTAAATTTCGCGGGACTGGGGGTTGCCACCGAGGATATCCAACATCATGAAGATTTCACCCCACAGGAAGGGGTGGATTTCAAAGCCATTGCGGGCGTAGTGAATTGCCGGCGCCAGTGCGCGTTTGCGATTGATCTTGCCACTGCCGAGTTTGTACAGCGTGGCTTCAACACCTGCCCAGTAGCCCGGCACCGTCACCAGACGGCCGTCCTTGGACATTTGCAGCAGGTTTTTCATGTCAGCGGCTTTAAGCGGCATGTTTTTCGGCGCGTTATTGCTGCCGTTGATGTATTGGGTTTTGCCGGTTTTGGCGTCGTAATACAGAATGGAGTACACCCCGGTCAGCGTGGTCATATGGGGCTCGACCACACACTGGGTGAGGGCTGCGGTCGCAGCGGCATCCGCGGCATTACCGCCCTCTTTCAATACGTCGATGGCGGCCTGGGTGGCCAAGGGGTGAGTGGTAACCGCCAAGCCCTGCCGCCCGGAAACCGCTGTTTTCGGTCCAAAATTCGCGGCTGCAACCAGGTCCGCTTCTCGCGCCTTGCTCGGAATTGCAGCGCCGCGAGGCAAGTGGCTACAGGCGCCAAGCCCGGCTGCCACACTGCCAACCACTGCACCACCCAAAAATGTTCTTCTATCCATGACACTCACCCTGATAAGCTAATAGACTTACATCTAAGCCTACCGGATTAGTCGTGGATGCATTAGGGCGATTGTGTCGACGAATTAGGGCAATTGTGACCCGCAGCAAGCGCGAGTCTTGGCGCTTAGACCGCGTCGTAATGCCGGGGGAGCACCCCGTAGTGACGCTTGAAGACCTTGGTGAAACTGCTTTGATCCAGATAGCCCACCTGCTCAGCTACCAAAGCCACCGGAGCTCCGCGGCTTAGCAGTTCGGCTGCGTAACGCATGCGCTCCTGCTGGAGGAATTCGGTCATCGTTTGCCCGGTTGCTGCTTTAAAAATCTGATACAAACGCCGGCGCGATAACCCTACCTCGCGACATAGCGCATCGACGGACGGTGGAGCGATCAGGGACTTTTTCAAGAGCTGCTGAACCCTTTGTACCTGACGCAACTCCACCGGTTTCACCAGTTTGGGGGTTTCGGCGGCTCCTGCAGCCTCTTTGAGCGCCGACAAGCCCATGACCAGCAGGTCCAGACTGCGCGACTCTACCCAGGGAAAATACAAGGATTGGTCGTCGTCGGCATCCAGAATCTGGCGGGCAAGGTTATACACCGCATCGTCGTGTGGAATATCCAGCCAATGTTGGCGATCGCGGTCTTGCGACGTTTGCCCCAGGCTATCCAGTTTGTTCAGCAGTGATCGGTCAGCATCTCCCAGCTTCTCCAGAAGAAAGCTGCGTCGAAATAACAGATTGACGCTTGAAACGCTGGCGTTCGACACGCGCTCAAATGCGTAGTCCTCTTCTTCACCATAGTTAAGGAAACTGATATTGCGCCGGGTAAAGACTTTTTCATCAACACCAAAAAATTCGCGGATATCGCCACTCAGTCGTACCCGCAAGCCCATCCAGCCCGCGCCATTATATTGAGAAGAGAGCCCCTCACTGCCCTCGGGTAGCTGGTTGCAGATAAGGACAAAATCGGAACGAAAGGGGATATAGCGAGACACACCGCCTGAAGCGTCTACGGTGGCGCTTACCTGCGGATTGCCGCGAATTTCATGCATACTGGTCGGTAAAGCACTGACTGGTATGTCATCTGGCGTGCCCTGCAGATTGGGGTGATCCGGGAGGGAGTGTGAGAGCCTGACTACCTTCTTCATAAGACTGATCGCAAAATGAACAGATTAATTAAGACAGAAGGATTACTTCGAGTCAAGATTTCGGAAAGAACGGGAAAAAAGCCCCGCGACCGGCCTACAGTAAGCCGCGGGGCAAACCGTGAACCTAGCCAGTCACACCCAGCAACAACATAATGGCGACCGCAGGGGGTGCAAGGTAACGCAACAGAAAGCGCCAAAGTGAGTAATGCCATGCGGCGGAAGGCGCCAATTCGTCCTGTGTGGAGGAGGCTTTCATAAACCAGCCTGCGAAGATGGCTATGAGCAACCCACCCAACGGCAACATAAGCTGGTCAGTGAGGAAGCCTAGAATGTCGTTAATATTCTTGCCTGCAAAGCCAGGCAGCCACGCCAGCGGCGTTAAACCCGACAGATGATTGTAGGAAAGGATGCTCAAAATGCTGAGCAGACCAATGGTCCCTACCAACACTGCAGCCAGACGTTTTCTGCCCACCTGAAACTTTTCTTCACCCCAGGACATCAATGGCTCAAGCAAACCGACAATCGAGGTAATGGCCGCTACAGACAGTAGCAGGAAGAACAGGATGCTGAAGAAGTAACCACCCGGCATATGGGCGAAGGCCACAGGCAGGGTTTCAAAAATCAGGCCCGGGCCACCTTCTGGGTCAACCCCGTGCTTGAAGACCAACGGGAAAATAGCCAGGCCAGCCATCAGTGCGACTAGCGTGTCGGCTGTGACAATGATGAGGGCCGAGCGACCAATCGATACTCTTTTGGGCAAGTACGCGCCGTAGGTCATCATTCCCGCCATTGCGACGCCCACAGAGAAGAAAGCCTGACCAATAGCAATCAACACAACACCGGCATCGATCTTGCTGAAATCCGGGTTAAACAAGAACGACAGACCTGCATTGAAATCGCCCGCGACGGCTGCGTAGATCACCATAACCGCGAGCAGAATAAACAACACGGGCATCAGCACCGTGACCGCGCGCTCGATGCCGTTGCGAATACCTGAGGCGACAATGCTGCAACACACAACCAGCACGAAGCCTGTCCAGAACACCATGCCGCCCGGTTGCGCTAATACATTACTAAACAATCTGCCGGAGTCGTCACCCGTCTCTAGACCGCTAAATGCATCCACACCCGCGAAATAAAGATATTGAAGCACCCAACCGGCAACCACGCAGTAGACCAGGAGAATAATGAAGGCGGTTAACATACTCATGGCACCCAGCAGGTGCCAGCGAGGACTGGCGCCTTCTGCGCGCGCCACGTTAGCCATTGAGACATCGGGGCTACCGCCGCCTCGTCGACCAATCAGCACCTCGGCCATCAGGATCGGTACACCGATCGCAAATGCACAGATCAGATAGACAATGACAAAGGCGCCACCACCGTTTTCGCCGGTGATATAGGGAAACTTCCAGATATTTCCCAAGCCAACAGCAAAGCCCACTGAAGCCATAAGAAAGCCAAAGCGGGAAGACCAGTTTTCGTGGACGCCGCTGCTCTGATTGCCACCAGAACCCGATAACTGCATGAAGTTTCTCCGATTATTTTCTCTTAATTATTGATCTATAAGTCCGGAATAGGCTGACCAGTCCAAGTCTTCCTGGCCGATCAACATTACAGCCGCTGATCCCGGAGTGATTCTACCAGCCAATCCCAAACATACAGGGCAACCGAGCGATCAACCATCAGTTCAAAATGCTGTTCCGTTTCTCTGCGTATCAAC